>CAIVEA010000510.1 GCA_903904765.1 uncultured Chloroflexota bacterium | reverse complement strand
TCGGCATCGGCATCATCGGCAGCACGCTGTTCCAGCAGGAAACACAAAAGACGCTGGCGGTGGGCGAAAGTCTGACGATTGGTGACTACAGCCTGCGCTACGATCAGCTTCTGAAAGGGCAGATCGCAGAAGATGGGCGCATGATGGACATCGCCGAAGTGACGGTCATCCGTGATGGTCAGGAACTGGCGCGTTTGCGTCCGCGCCGTGACTTCTTCCCGCAGTCGCAGAGCATGAACACCATGACCATCTCCGGTTCGTACAGCACGATGGAAAATGACTTCTATGTGCTGCTGGTGGACTGGGAACCGATCAACCAGAATGCCGCGACTTTCAAGGTGTATATCAATCCACTAATTAACCTGATCTGGTGGGGCAGCTTTGTCCTCATCCTCGGCACGGTTTTCGCCATGTGGCCCAAAGACCTGTTGCCGTCCCGTGTGCGTGAATCCGCTGCGGCGGGTGCGCTGGCGGGGAAGGGAGCATAAGCATGCGAACCTCTAAAGGGGTGCGCCGCTGGTTATGGGTGGGGCTGCTGGTGGCGTTTCTGGCGTTGGCCTACGTGCCGCCCGCCGTCGCTCAAGACGGTGTGCCGCGCACGGTGACGGCGGACGATGTGAACGCCATCGCACAAAAGCTGTATTGCCCGGTGTGCGAGAACATCCCGCTGGATGTGTGCGGGACGGCAGCCTGTGCGGACTGGCGCGACGAAATTCGTCAACAGTTGGAAAGCGGCATGACCGAACAGCAAATCATTGACGATTTTGTGCGGCGCTTCGGTGATCGTGTGGTGGGAACACCGCAAGACCCGGCGCTGCGGGCGCTGTCGCTGTATACGCCTTATATCTTGATCGGGGTGAGCTTGTTGCTGGCGCTAGGCGTGATCTGGCGGTTGCAAGTGCGGAAGGGGCGGACGGAGGTGCCGTCTGCGTCACCGCCTGCGGAAGCCGGAGTTACCGATGCTTACTACGAGCAGCTTCAGAAAGATTTGGAAGGAAAGTGACCATGATGGAAGACAGCCTCCCTGTGAACGAAACCGAAGTCCCCGCGCCCAAGCGCGGCGGCTTCGGGGTGGGTTCACTCATGCTGCTGGCCGGAGTGGTTGTGGCGGCAATCGTGTTCGGGTTGGCGTTGTCGCGCCAGAGCCAGACCCAGCCGACCAGCGGTGCAGCGCCGGATTTTGAGTTCACCACCTTCGACGGGCAGACGATGAAACTCTCCAGTCTGCTAGGCAAAGTGGTGGTCATCAACTTCTGGGCAAGCTGGTGCGGCCCGTGCCGCGACGAAGCGCCGGAACTCCAGAGCGCATGGGAACATTATCAAGAGCGCGGTGATGTGGTGTTTCTGGGCATCGCTTACGCCGACAATGGCCCGAAATCGCTGGCCTATATTGACGAGTTCAACATCACATACCTGAATGCCCCCGATCTGGGAACCCGCATCAGTGAAATGTACAACATTCAGGGTGTGCCGGAAACGTTTGTGATTGATAAGACTGGGCGCGTGGCGCAGTTCATCTACGCCGGTGTTACGCAGGAAGCCCTTCAGTCCGTGATTGATCCGCTGCTGAAAGGATAATCAACAATGAGCATTACTGGATTAATCCTCGCGGTGATGATGGCGCTG
>CAIVEA010000509.1 GCA_903904765.1 uncultured Chloroflexota bacterium | reverse complement strand
GCATATTCGCGCTCCAGCCGGACAATCTCTTGCTCGATCAATTCAAGCCGTTTGCGTGAGGCCTCGTCCGACTCCTTGCGCACCGCCTCGCGTTCAATCTTGAGCTGGATCAGGCGCCGATCGAGCTTGTCCATGACTTCTGGCTTGGAGTCGATTTCCATCTTGATGCGGGCCGCAGCCTCATCGATGAGATCAATCGCCTTGTCGGGCAGGAAACGATCGGTGATGTAGCGGTTGGAGAGTTCTGCTGCTGCAACGATGGCCGGATCGGTGATCTCGATGCCATGGTGCAATTCATAGCGCTCCTGCAGACCGCGAAGAATGGCGATCGTGGCCTCGACGGACGGCTCGCCCACCAGCACCTTCTGGAAGCGCCGCTCGAGCGCGGCATCCTTCTCGATGTACTTGCGGTATTCGTCCAGCGTGGTCGCGCCCACGCAGCGCAGTTCGCCGCGTGCCAGCATCGGCTTGAGCATGTTGCTGGCATCAATCGCACCTTCGGCAGCGCCCGCACCCACAATGGTGTGCAGTTCATCCAGAAACAGGATGATGCGCCCATCGCTCTCGGTCACTTCTTTCAGGACGGCCTTCAGCCGTTCCTCAAATTCGCCCCGGAACTTCGCTCCCGCCAGCAAACTGCCCATATCCAGCGAGATCAGCACCTTATCGCGCAGACCTTCTGGCACATCGCCCTTGATAATGCGTTGCGCCAGCCCTTCCACAATAGCGGTCTTGCCCACGCCTGCCTCGCCAATCAGCACCGGATTGTTCTTGGTGCGGCGGCTGATGACCTGAATCACGCGCCGGATTTCGTCCTCGCGCCCGATGACCGGATCGAGTTTGCCCTGTCGCGCCAGTGCGGTCAGGTCGCGCCCGTATTTCTCAAGGCTCTGATAGGTGCTTTCCGGGTCTTGCGAGGTGATGCGCTGACCGCCGCGAATGGCCGCCAGCGCATGCAGCGCCGAGTCGCGGGTCACGCCGTAGCGTTCCAACAACGCCGACAAGCTCTTGTCCTCGGTCAGCGCCAGCAGAATGTGTTCGGTGCTTACGTAGTCGTCCTTCATACGGGCGGCTTCTTTTTCGGCACGGGTGAGGGCCGCCAGCGCCGACTGGCTGAGTGAGGGTTGCGCGTTGCTGCCGCTGACACGCGGCCTGTCCTCCACCTGTCGCGTCAGTTCCGCCAGCAGCGCGGCAGAGCGCCCGCCGATCTTGGCGACGATTTCCGGCACAACGCCATCTTTCTGGCTCATCAGCCCCGCGAGGATGTGCAGCGGTTCGATGGACGGGTGTCCATAGTCAGTGGCGCTGCGCTGTGCGCGCATCAGTGCTTCCTGTGCGCGGTTGGTAAAACGGTTCAAATCCATTGTGGGGATCTCCCGACCAGCTTTCAGAATTGCAATACAGTGTAAGCACGCACTGTAAAAGGAATATCAGAAAAGCATCTGCGCCGTGTTGGAGGGGAAATTGCTAGGATTTCTTTACATATTACGTCTTGTTTGCGTTAATTTGTAAATTACGTAAAATCGGTGAGGGATAGTACAGGAGGACTACCCGCCGCCGTATGGAATGAGTGCTAAAGTAAACATTAAAGGAAATGGGAATACACGGAGCCATAAAGCTCTTTCCCTCTCTCTATGAGTGACGTTGACCAGACTGCCAACCTGACTTTTCCGTATCCCCGCTTGAATACCGCTTCTCTGGCGGAACACATCGCCGAAGCGACAACGGATTGCATTTTCATCTTCGAGCATAACACGCAGGAAATTCTGTACGTGAACCGGGCGCTCACACCGATGCTCGGTTTCACACCTGCCGAATGGGTGGGAATGCGCTACGCCGAGATTCAGGGTCTCATCCACCCGGATGATGCGGATACCCGTTCGGCGCTCAAGATGAGATTGCGCGATCTGGCGAATGGCGAGTTTGTGGAAAACGAGATACGCCTGCATGATCGCGCTGGAGCATGGCACATCCTACACACGCGCTTGAGCGTATTCTCGCGCACGGCGGAGGGACAGGTTGAGCAGGTGATGGGCGTGATGCGCGATGTAACCGAACTGCGGCAGATGCAAGCGGCGCTGAACGAACAGGAACGCATGGCTACCGCACTGGAAAAAGAGCGCGAACTTTCGGGGCTGAAGAATCGCTTCATGACCACCGTTTCGCACGAGTTCCGCACCCCGCTTTCGATCATCATGTCCTCAGCAGAACTGCTGGAACGCTACTACGAGCGCATGACGCAAGAACGCCGTGCAGAGGCGGTGGCAACGATCAACCGCCAGATTCGTCACCTGAAGAAGATGCTGGATGACATCTGGGTTTTGCTGGAAGGGGAACAGCCGTCCAACCTGTTTTCGCCGCACACGGGCGATTTACGCGCTTTTTGCAGCGATCTTGTGGATAGCATGTATATCGAAGGCGGGCGCAGCTACCCAATCCAGTTCTACACCGAAGGGCAGTTGAGCGAGGTGCAGTTCGATGCCAACCTACTCAGGCCGATTCTGCGGAATCTGATTTCCAACGCCATGAAGTATTCGACAGTGGGGAATGTGGTGCGGCTGGAAGTGGTGCGCGGCGCGAACGAGATTATGCTGCGGGTGATTGACCGGGGCATTGGCATTCGCACCGAAGACCGTGAGCGCATTTTCGACACGTTCTTCCGGGGGGGCGGAGTCAGCCACATCCCCGGCGTGGGATTGGGGTTGAAAATCGTGCGCGACAATCTGCGGCGGCATCACGCTACAATTGATGTGCAGAGCGAAGTGGGCAAAGGCTCGACGTTCACCGTGCATCTACCGCTGGATTACGCGCTAACTGCCTCCTAGCTGGCCTGTCGCGACTTTCGCCCGTTCCGACCGCCCGGTCTGCCGTACCTTCATTGCCTTCCAAAGCCGTTCAATTTCTTCCGACAGCCCCATACTGTCAATTTCGATCTGGCGCAAGGCAATTTGCTGCCCTTCGGTGAGGGGAGCATTGCGGCGGGCATGGTATAGCCGCAGCAAGCGCACCGACATGGCGATCATCTCCAGCGGAATGCGTGCCGCATACATCAAACGGGCGCGGGGGTCGTTATGATCGCTAAAACCGAGGGCGAGCGCAGTTTCGTAGTTGTGAACAGCCTGCTGAAGATAGCCGCAGGCGGTGAGGATTTCGCTCATGCGCGTGTGTTGAATCGGCAACAACAGGCCACCGTGCTCATCCCCCAGCATACGGGCATAGCGATATAAATCGTTGCTTAAATACCCTAAATTCGCCATTTTTCTTATCCCTATAACCGACGTTCGCGGCTGCCGCTGCCCAATGCACCCCGCGCTGCCGCCACACCGGGGCGTTTGTTATCCTGCATGGCTGCATAAAAATCTTCGTCGTAGCTGCGGGTTTTGACCACCACCGGCATCGGCACAGCATGACCCATGATGATGGCCTGCTGCTTGGTATCCAGCCGCGCCAGCACTTCACGCAGCCCCTGAGCGCCGTTTACGCCGTTCAGCACGGCGTTGATGTCCTTCTCGTTATCCAGCAAGGCGGTGATGCGCGTTCCGATCTGGCTCATCACTTCTTCGTCAATCCCGCTAGGGCGCTGGTCTACCACCAGCAGCGTGACGTTGTACTTACGCAGTTCGCGGGCGATCACGCCGAAAATCGTCTGGCTGGCGACGGCGGGATCAAGGAACTTGTGCGCTTCTTCGATGGTGATGACCAGTTGCGGCGGCATCATCGCCTGATCGCCCAGCGCCTTTTCGACCATATCCACATATTGATCGCGGATGCGGCGGGTGAGATAGTTGGCGACCAGCATATAGGCTTCCAACTCGTTGCCGAAGCGCCCGAACTCCAGCACCACATGCTTGCGCTGGGAGATGAGCAGGTCAATGATGCGCTTCACACTGTCATCGGCGGGCTGCGCCGTCAGGAAGTCCCACCGTTCAAACCGCTGCAAGCGGCGCTGCAAAGCCGCCAGCGTCCCCGCGCCGATGTTGGTGTTCTCGACGATTTCCTCGATCTTATCCTGATTGTTCTGGTCATCCAGCAGGGTGTGAATCCAGCCTTTGCCCCAGCGCCGCCGCAGGGTGTAGGCCGCATCAATCATCGCGTCCGAGAGGTTCATGGTGGCACGCAAGTTGGCGATGTCTTCGGGGTCAATGTCGTTGTAGCTCAGCTTGACTTCCATCTCCGGTTGCACGCCGCGCCGCCGTGACGATTCGCCATCGAGGGTGATGATGCTGACGTTGTGCGGGAACAACTGCTTGAGCGCCTTGACGTGCGTTCCGCCTTCGCTGGTGGCCGCCCAGCCATAATCGTTGTGCATGTCGAACACGAGGTTGACGGCTTTGCCCCAGCGAATCACGCCTGCCAGCAGCAAGCGCGTGAGGAAGCTCTTGCCTGTGCCGCTTTTGCCGAACACGCCCACCGAGCGTTCGGTGAGGCGCTTCAGGTCGAGGTTGATGTTCGTGGCAGAAAGTTCCAGCGGCGACCCCATGTTGAAGTGGCCTTCGTCCTCCGCACCAAAGACGCGGTTCACATCCTCGGCGGTGGCATTGTAGACCGCCGCGAAATGGCCGGGGATGGTCTTGACGGGTTTGTTGCCCTCTTTGTCAATCGAGAGCGTCGGGGCAACGTTGATTGTGCCGTAAACGGTTGTGCCGATGTACACATCGCGCAGGAAGGGGTTGCCTTCGATTTCCGGCGGGTGATTCTGGATGGCGGGGTTGGTGCTGTTGAGCGCGACATCGGTCAACATGCAGAAGTAGCGCACAGCTTCTTCGGGTTTCTCGCTTTGCCCGCGTACCACCACATAGCGCCCAACGGCCAGCGACTCGACGGATTGCCCGCGATCGAGCTTGACCAGAAGCCCTTTGCTGAGCGAACCGCCCACCACCACGCCGAGGCGTTGTTCAGCCACCGTGAACGTGGGATCGGTTAGAAAGTCGTCCAGCAACGATTTGGGCGGCAAAGCGTTCATCCTGTGGCGCTCCTGTTTGCGCGGGTCACGCGCAAGACTGTGTAACAATTATACGATTACGCATTGTGAAGAGTCAACGAACATACAGGATAGCACAAATGAGCTACTTCTTGTAGGGTAGCGGGGAGGCTTTTAAGAACCTCACCCATCTAATTGGTCGGAGGAATTTATGCTTGCACGCCGCAGGCGTTCCCCCGACCAACTCCCCTTCGCGCTGAGGGAGAAATGGAGAGGGATAAGGATGACAACAAAAAAGCCGCTGTGAAATCACAACGGCTTTTCTGATGGTTCGAAAGAAACCAGTATGCGTTACCGCGCCACCGTCGAGGCCAGCGTAATCGCGTCGGTGATGTTGGTCGCCAGCATGGGCAGAATGCCGATGAGGAGCGTGCCGGCCAGCGAGATATACACCGCCAGACTCACAGCGCGGGTCGCACCTTCGGCAGGGTCGCCTTCGCCGTCGCGCAGGTACATGTTGACGATCACGCGCACATAATAGAACGCGCTCACCACGCTCGTCAGCACACCGATCACCGCCAACGGAATCAAGCCGGCATCAATGGTCGTCTTGAACACGAACCACTTGCCGATGAACCCGCCCGTCAAAGGGATACCCGTCAGGCTGAGCATGAAGATCGCCATCATCGCCGCCAGTCCGGGGCGGCTGCGTGATAGGCCGATGAAGTCATTCAGGTCGCTGCCGCTGCCATCTTCTTTTTCGATGGCCTGCGCGATACCGAACGCGCCGAGGTTGGTGAACATATAGGCCGCCAGATACAGCAGTGCAGCCTGCGCCGCCGCGTTGCCGAAGCCCGCCGTCCCTGCCGCCGCCACCGCCATCATGATGTAGCCGGCATGCGCGATGGACGAATAGGCCAGCAAACGCTTGATGTTGGTCTGCGACACAGCCACCAGATTACCGACGATCAGCGTTGCCGCAGCGATCAGCCAGAACACCTGCTGCCACGCGGCTACCGTATCGCCAGCCGCCACCACGAAGGTCGGGAGCGCGATCACCACCAACCGCAGCAGCGCAGCGAAACCGCCCGCCTTCGCGCCCACGCTCATGAAGGCCGTCACCGGGGTGGGTGCGCCTTCGTAGACATCGGGTGTCCACATGTGGAAGGGAACAACCGCCACTTTGAAGCCCAGCCCGACAAGGATCAGACCCGTGCCGAGCAGCAGCAGGAAGGCCGACGAACCGCCGTCCGCCACGATGCCCTGCACCGCGCCGAAGATGTCCGGCAGGCTGGTCGTACCCGTCGCGCCGAAGATCAGCGCCGAGCCATACACGAAGAAGGCGCTGCTGAATGCGCCGAGGATGAAATACTTCAGGCCGCTTTCTTCAGATTTGACATCCGGCACGCGGAAAGCCGCCAGCACATACAGGGGGATGCTCAGGAGTTCCAGCGACACAAAGATGGCGACCAGATCATTGGCGCTCGCCATGAACATCATGCCGGACACGCTGAACAGGATCAGCGCGTAGAATTCGCCGCGTTCGATGCCGATGCGCTTGATGTAGTCCACGCTGAGCAGAACGCTGATGAAGGCCGTCAGCAGGATGATGGCATTCATCAAACTGGTGAAGCCGTCGGCGGCGAACATGCCGAGGAAGGCCGTCCCCGACTGGTTGAACGTGAACAGGTTGATCGTGAAACTGGCACCGATTCCTATCAAAGCCAGCCACGCCGTCCGAATTTTCTTGTCCTTCGGGATGAAAACAGCGTCCACCAGCAGCAGGATACACGCGCCCAATGCCAGTGTGAGGGCGGGCAGGGTCAGCCCCAGATTCAAATCGGCAATTGATGGCACTTCAAACATAGTTGACCTCGAAAACAGTTGGCGAAGACCCATCGGCTTCGCTTGGCATGACTCGTTAACCGATGGCATCCCCTAACCCGTAAGGCGTACCACACCCCTGTGCAGTCGCCAAGACCGCGCAGGGGTGCAGGGGATGAGATCAAACACGCACTAGGGCTTGACGACAGAAGCCGCCGCCGCGCCCACCGTCTGAACGACCTGATTCACGCTGGCATCCATCGAGCCGAAGAATGCACCGGGCGCGAGGCCAATCCAGAAGATCGCAATCACAATCGGGATCAACACGGCCAGTTCTTGCCAGTGCAGTCCTTCGAGGTTCTTGTTTTCTTCGCTCACCACTTCGCCCATGAACACCTTCTGGTACATGTGCAGCATGTAGACTGCGGCCAGAATAACGCCCAGTGTGGCGAACAGCGCGAAGAAGAAGCCCAACTGCTGGCTGCCGAACGTGCCGAGCAGGATGGTGAACTCGCCCACGAAGCCGTTCATACCCGGCAGACCCATGCTGCTGAGGGTGATAATCAGGCTCAGGCCGCCGAACACCGGCAGGACTTTCCAGATGCCGCCGAAAGCGTTGAGCGCCTTCGTGTGACGGCGTTCATACAGCATGCCGACCAGCAAGAACAGGCCGCCCGTGCTGACACCGTGATTCACCATTTGCAGAATGCCGCCCTGAATGCCCTGCGCGTTCAGCGCAAAGATACCGAGGACGACGAAACCCATGTGGCTGACCGAGGAATACGCGACCAGTTTCTTGACATCGGTCTGCGCGTAGCTCACCCATGCGCCGTAGATGATGCCGATCACTGCCAGCGTGGCGATGATGGGTGCCCATCCAACTGCCGCCTGCGGGAAGAAGGGCAAGCAGAAGCGCACGATGCCATACGTACCCAGTTTCAGCAACACACCCGCCAGAATGACCGAGCCAGCGGTGGGCGCTTGCACGTGAGCATCCGGCAACCAGCTATGGAACGGCCAGACCGGAACTTTGATGGCGAAAGCAATCAGGAAGCCGAGAAACAGTGCGCCCTGTACGCTGAACAGGCCATCATACGGGAAGACCAGCGCCCCGCTCTGGATTTTCGCCAGAATTTCGGAGATGACGAAGGTCTGCGCGTTGATGCCCACATACAGGATCGCCAGCAGCATCAGGATCGAGCCGGCCATCGTGTACAGGAAGAACTTGACGGCGGCGTAGATGCGCTGTTCCGAACCCCAGATGCCGATGAGGAAGTACATCGGGACGAGGGTGATTTCCCAGAAGATGTAGAACATGAACAAGTCCTGCGCCATGAACACGCCCAGCATGGCGAATTCGAGCAGGAGCATGAACATATAGTACAGCTTCTCACGCCCGCGTTCGTGCAGAACGTGGACGCGGAACGAGCTGAGGATCGCCAGCGGGGTGATGAAAGTGGTGAGCACGATCAGCAGCACGCTCACCCCATCCACACCGATAGCGAACGAAATCCCCGCAGAGGGAATCCATTCCAACCGCTGCGTGAACTGCATACCGGGTTCGGCAGCATTGAAGCCCAACCACAGCAGGACGGAAGCGACGAACGTGGCAAGGCTGAAGCCCAGCGCAGTCCATTTAATGAACTCACCTTGTTTCTGTTCCCGCATGAACAGCAAGGCGATCATCCCGATCAGCGGCAGAAATAACACCACCGTCGAGAGCGAAATTGCGGAACTCACTTCTGGCATAACCCAATGCTCCCTTAGTTTTGACTTGCACCCGCGCCGATGCAATCGTGTGCTGCGTGGGGAGGCCGGAGCTACCCCACGCGCCTATCCATTCCTGAAGCCCTACCGCTGCAACATGGGCAGCAGCAGGATCACGATGACCAACACCACACCGAGCATCAATGTCACGGCATAAGTACGCACATACCCGGTCTGCGAACGACGCAGCTTGCCGGATGACCAGCGTGCCAGCGCCCCCACACCATTCACCGCGCCATCAATGATGCCCAGATCAACCGGCTTGCTCAACAGGCTGCCGATGGCATTGAAGCCTTTGGCAATGACGTTGTTATGAACGTAGTCATGCCAGAACGCCCAGTCCAGCGTATCCGCCAAGAAACCGGAAATCTTGTTGAACGGGTTCTCGAACAGGCGGAAGTAGGTTTCGTCCCAGTACAACCGCGCATTCGCCACGCGCCAGATCAGGCCGGTCTCGGCACGTTCCGCCAGCGGGTCGGTGCGGTGTTCCGTGACCGACTTGCCCTTGCCGTAGATCGAACGGGCGAGGAAGATGGCGAAAATCGCCAGCGACAGCGCACCAATCGCAATCACGGGTTGGAACTCGCCAGCATGAGCGTGCAGCACCGTCGGCTGCAAGAAGCTGGTGAAAACGTGTGCGCCGAAGATGCGGTCTAAACCAAGTACGTTGGCGGGCGTATTGAAGAAGCCGCCGAACAAGCTGAGTACAGCCAGCGCCATCAGGGGGACGGTCATGGTCAGCGGGCTTTCGTGAGCATGATCCGCCGCTTCGGTGCGGGGGCCGCCGAAGAACACCATTTCCATCTGCCGCCACATGTAGAAGGCGGTGAAGGCCGCCGCCGCCAGCAGCAGACCGAAGGCGATGTAGCCGCCCACGTTGTTATTGGTCAGGCCAGCAATCCACGAGTCCGCCAGAATTTCGTCCTTCGACCAGAAACCGGCGAAGGGGAAGATACCTGCCAGCGCCAGCGTACCAATCAAATAGGTCATGTAGGTGATGGGCATCTTTTTGCTCAGACCGCCCATGTTCCGCATATCCTGCGGGTCGAATGCTTCTTCGTGATGGTGGTCATCGTGGTCGCCGTGACCATGCCCGTGATGCGCCACCTCATGATGACCATGTTCCATGCCGTGAATGACCGAGCCGCTGCCGAGGAACAACAGCGCCTTGAAGAAGGCATGCGTCACCAGATGGAACATGGCCGCGCCATACGCGCCCACACCCACCGCCGCCACCATGAAACCGAGCTGGCTGATGGTGCTATAGGCCAGCACGCGCTTGATGTCCCACTGACCGAGGGCGATATAGCCCGCCATGAGCGCCGTGCTTGCGCCGATGATCGTGACCACCAGCGACGTAAAGGGCGCTTCGTAGTAGAACACGTTGCTGCGAACCATCATGTACACGCCCGCCGTCACCATCGTGGCGGCATGGATCAGGGCGCTGACAGGGGTTGGGCCTGCCATCGCGTCCGGCAGCCATACGAACAGCGGGATTTGCGCCGATTTGCCCGTTGCGCCGAGCAGCATGAACAGGGTAATCAGCACGATCACGGTCTGGATGGGCAGCGAGAACGGCCCGAAGTCCACTTCACGCTTTTCTTCCAGCATCCGTTCTGCCTGACCGAACACGCCAAGCTGTTCGGTGGGGATGTGGTCGTTATTCAGGTAAACAGGTTCTGCCGGGGCGCTGTGGCCTTCGGCAGCAGCAGCCTCGCCCGCCGGAGCAGTCGCTTCGGTGGTATGTGCGTCCGCAGCAGCAGCCTCACCCGCCGGAGCAGCCGCTTCGGTGGTATGCGCGTCCGCAGCAGCAGCTTCACCCGCCGGAGCAGTCGCTTCGGTGGTGTGCGCGTCAGCAGCGGCGGCTTCACCTTCAGCCGGAGCAACCGCTTCGCCTTCAGCACCGTGTTCGCCACCCGCCGCCTGCGACTCGACCCAGTGAACGCTGGCGATTTCGCCGGGACGGTAGTAGTCCAGCGTGCCGAACGTCCAGAAGATCAGGAAAACGGCCATCAGCAGGCCGAAGTCACCGACGCGGTTGGCAACCATCGCTTTACGGGCGGCCAGACTGTTGCGCCAGCCTACGCCGTTCGCCTTGTCGAACCAGAAGCCGATCAGCAGGAACGAGCAAAGCCCCACGCCTTCCCAGCCGACGAACATCATCAGGAAGTTGTTGCCGGTGACGAGGATAAGCATGAAGACGAGGAACAGGTTCAGGTAAGTGAAGAAGCGCGAGAAACGCTCATCACCGTGCATGTAGCCCATCGAGTAGATGTGGATGAGCGAACCTACGCCCGTGACCACCAGCATCATGGTGACGCTGAGGGTATCCACGCGCATCTGCCAAGGGATTTCAACGCCTGCCGAGCCGATGCGAATCCAGCCATCGAAGAAGGGCGGATTGACGACTGCCGCCGCGTAGCCGCTGTTACGCAGGTAGATGTAGAGCAGAATGGCGACCGAAAACGACAACAGCGCCGCGCTCGACCCCAGAATGCCCGACCAGCGTTCCCCCAGCCGCGACCCGAAGAACAGGTTGATCGTCATCCCGATGAGGGGGATGAATACGATCAGAGTGACAAGTTGCGGGTAACTTTCCATAAATCCTCACCGTAAAAAGTGCCAAGCCGGAAGTGCCGCAGGAGGGCACTTTTCACTCCTGAACGGGCGGACGGACTACTGATGCGGTATCCGTCAGCCTTCCATCTTGTGCAGTTCGTCAATGTTGATGCTCTGCTTGGTGCGGAAGATGGCGACGATCAGCGCGAGGCCAATCGCCACTTCAGCCGCTGCCACAGCCATCACAAAGAATACGAACAGATGCCCTTCCACCTGATTCCACTGTTTGGCGAAGGCCACCAGCGCCAGATTAGACGCATTCAGCATCAATTCGACGGACATGAACAGCAGGATGGCGTTGCGCCGCAGCAGCACGCCCATTGCGCCGAGAATGAACAGCACGGCGCTCAACATCACGAAGGCTTCAGTCTGAACCATGTCGCTAGTCTCCCGAAGGTTCCGGCTGCTTTTCGGGCAGCTTGGGTGTGCGGTCATCCGGCGTGAGCACATCATGGCCCACCTGATCGGCGATCGCGCTGGTCAGCGGCTTCGCCACCTTGCGGCGCACATCGCGGCGGCGCGGCACGAAGCTCTCTTTGTGCGTCAGAACAATTGCGCCTACCATCGCCGCCAGCAGCAGAATGGCGATCAACTG
>CAIVEA010000508.1 GCA_903904765.1 uncultured Chloroflexota bacterium | reverse complement strand
GCTGCCATCGGTGATGGCGGCCTGCGTAGGACGGCCTGCAACTGTCGGCGTAGGTGTCTGGAACGGCGCAAGCGTGACGAACACCCCCGTCGGTGTGGGTGACGCTTCGCCGATAAGCACGGTGTTGCTGCTGCCATCAGTGATGGTGGCGACGGCGCGTGTGGGGCGACTGGCGGCGGTCGGGACAGGCGTTGACGATGCAGCGGCGGTAATGACCACCAATGTTGGAACGGGTGGCGTACCACGCACCCGCGTCGGGCGGGCAGGTTGTCCGTTGCCGGATGAGGCATCCCCGGCAGGCGGCGGGGTGGACGAAGGCGGCACATCAGTGGGCGGCGGCGGCGGCACATCAGTGGGCGGCGGTGGCGGCACATCAGTGGGCGGCGGTGCGGAGTCGTGCTGGTCGCTCTCGATGTCTTCGGCTTCTACTTCCACAACTTCCGGCTGAATATCCTCGTCGCCACCGCTGGCGACCAACCCGCCGGGATGAGTGTACACCACGAACTGCCCGTCCGCCGTGACGACCCCCTGTTGATCGAGGGGCAGCCACGAACCGTCCGCCTGCTGCTGGAACAGGCTGAGTGCAGTAAAGGGCGCAACCGGGCGGCGCAGCGGCACGATCACCTGCGCGGTTGTCCCCGGCGGTAGCCCGTCCAGTTGCAGCAGGGAACACCACCAGATCGTACCGTATTCAGGCGGCGGGTTGAAATCGTTGGGGAGCAGGCGTAGGTGCATTTCCAGTGCGGCGGCATTATCTACCGCCACTTGCACGCCCGTGTCACCGATGGTCAGTGCGTTTTGCTGCGCGGTGCTGAACTGCGCTTCGGGCTGGGTGGCAACGACTACCGGCGGCTGTTCGTAGAAATCTTCCACGACCTGTTCGCCATTTTCGCGCTGCCAGACCATGTAAAATTCCAGTTCACCCGCCAGCGGTTCCGCCAGTGTGAACGAATAGCCGTCCAGCGGTGTGCTGGCATCCACCCGCGAGGTTTGCCAGATCAACGTGAGTTCGCCACGCCGATTTTTGCGAATGACATCGAATTGCACTTGCCTCGTAACCAGCATTTGCTGCAAGTGGGCGCTGGCGGGCAGCGTGATTTCCACGCTCACATTCCGCATCACAGTGTCGTCGGTGGGTTTGATGAAGGTAGCGGTATAGCGCACGCCGTCCGGCAGTTGCAGCCCGCGCAAGAACACTGAGGGCGCAATCAGGTCGCCGCCGGATTGCGCGGCGGAATAACCCGCCGCCAGCAGGCACACCAGCAGACCGAACAGCAAGGCGAAACGGTTGCGCCACATGGATTCATCCCCAACCTGACGATTTATAACCGTATTGTAATATAAAACGCTCCGAATAACGAATGTGCGTTAGGCGCTACTGGAGCAGCGTCACCTTATGCACATGCAGGGTGTCGCTCACGCCTTTGACGGCCACCTGCTCGGGCTGAATGGCACAGTTTTGCAGGCGGGGAGCAGCATCCACCCCCGCAAAGGTTTCCTCGGTGATGTAAATCTCGTCGGCATCGGCAAGGCTCTGCACACGGGCGGCGATATTCACCGTCTGACCGAAGTAGTCCAGCCGATCATTCAGCGTCACCGCAATCGAGTGTCCGCGATGGATTCCCACTTTGAGATGCAGGCTGTGCGAGATACCGCGATTGAAAACCCGCATTTCCTCGATCATTTGCAGCGCCGCTTGCATGGCATCGTTGGGATTCATGAAGGTTGCCATCACCGCGTCGCCAATGGTTTTCACAATCGCGCCGTTGTTCTGCGAAATGGCATGACCGAGCGTGTCAAAATGCTGGCGAACCAGATAGTAGGCTTTGGGGTCGCCAATCGCATCGTACATGGCCGTCGAGCCTTTGAGGTCGGTGAACAAGAAGGTGATGTCCTGCACGCTCAAGCCTTCGTCGCTGCGGACGGTTTC
>CAIVEA010000507.1 GCA_903904765.1 uncultured Chloroflexota bacterium | reverse complement strand
TCACTTCAAGTTAATGAGTATGACGGTGAAGTGAAGGTTTCTTAGGCTGGTGGCAATAAGCAATCAGGCCACACAAAATTGTGTATCTGATGGTCAGCGAAACTATAAATAGTGCTAGTATACGGAGCGTGACCGAGTTTTTCACTCATCTTATATCAATATCAGATCACAGGGGTAACGTTGTCTTCCGTTGCCCCTGTGTCATGCTCCACTTCAAATAACGTCTTAGGTCCCTGCACCAAATTCCGCCATAATCGCTGCTGCGTATTTAATTCCCTTGATATAGTTATCGAGGTGGATGTTCTCATCTGGCGCATGCAGGTTCGCACCGGGATTGGCGAAACCTGTCAAAACACAGGGAATCCACACATGGCGCAGAATCGTCCCTTCGGCAGAAACGCCATTGACGATTGGAATTTGACCGTAGACCCGGGTTGCAGCTGCAATTACGGCTTGTGCCATCGATTCTTTCACGGAAATCTTGTACGGCATCTCCGCTGTACCGCGAAAGATGACTTCTATGTGTCCAAACCCGTGTTTTTTCAGATGATCTCGCAATTTATCGGCAGCTTTAATGGGGTCTATATTGGGGATTAAGCGAAAGTCCATTTTGACTCGTGCTTCATTCGGCACAATGGTTTTGGAACCTGCGCCGGTGTAGCCGCCAATAATGCCTTGAATATTCGCTGTTGGTTCAAATGCACGGGCTTTAATCGCCTCGATGCCGTCACGTCCTAGTGCAAATTGCGAGATGCCCCATTCTCGCTTCATATCATCCAGATTGACGCGGTGTAGCTTATCCTCAAGCTGGTCGTAATCTTCTTGCTGAAGCTCATACAGTCCATCGTACCATCCGTCAATCAGGATGCGGCGGTTTTCGTCCATGATGGTGTTTAGTGCGCGTACCAGATCCCATATCGGGGATGGTAACAGGGGGAAATTGAGCGAGTGAATATCGGCGTTTGCTCCCCGTGCGACGAGTTCAACCATGAGTACGGATTTTAGACCGAGGTCGATATCCGGCAGGCCGGTGCTGGTATCCACCGAACCATCCAGACAGTGCATCCCATCTGCCTCCAGCAGTGCAGTATTTTTCTCCACCCAAGGGCCGAGGTGAATGCTGCCTATTTCCTCCTCGCCTTCGATGATGAATTTGAGGTTGACGGGCAGTTCGCCACGCACTTTCATAAACGCCTGTGCCGCCTTGTTGAAGGCCAGCACACCGCTTTTGTTGTCCGTGCTGCCACGTCCGTATAACACGCCATCCACGATGGCTGCTGACCAAGGCCCTCCATGTGTCCAGGCTTCAATCGGCTCTGGCGGTTGCACATCGTAATGGCTGTAGCACAGCATAGTGCGCTTTGAACGCGGCGTTGTCATGTGTCCGGTGATGACGGGCGGCCCACCATCCAGTTCGTGCAGGTGTGCATCCAGTCCATCACGCTGCATCATATTCAGGACTAAATGAGCACAGTCACGTAAACCGATGTTCTGCGCCGATACACTAGGCTGCTGTACCAGCGTTTGTAGATCACGAATGTATTCTTGAGCGTGATTGTCAATGTAGTCGAAAACATCTTGCATAAGAACGCACCTTATAAACTCAGTTGTCCAGCGCGAATCTGTTCTGATAAATCCCATGCGCTGAGACGTTCTCCGGTCACACCTGCCGCAGTTTGCTTGGCTAGATATACAAATGCAGGTGCGAGAAGCGCAGGGTCAACCCATTTCAATTTCATTTCAGGGCTGTAGTTTGAATTGGACATGGGCGTATTGATGGGTGCGCCCGGTGTCACCGTGTTGACGGCGATATGATGCGGCGCACCCTCCAACGCGAGGACTTTCATCAGACCTTCTTGCCCGTGCTTGCCGGGGCAATAGGCGCTCTCATTGACAAACCCTTTGATGCCTGATCCCGATGACAGCAAAATGATGCTGCCGCCCCCCGCCGCAATCATGGGTTT
>CAIVEA010000506.1 GCA_903904765.1 uncultured Chloroflexota bacterium | reverse complement strand
GGGATGTATACGGTGAAGGGTTGCGCTGATCTCTATGGTGAAACACAAGAGATTGTCCCGGAATCAGTTCGCATCTCGATTCTTGATAATCACATAGTGATAGATGCGCTGGATCGGCGTGGTCTACTCGATATCAGACATAGCTGGAATCGCGCCGGAATGTTTCTGTCATCGGTCAGTTTGCAAGCAGGCGTGGCTGATGAAAATGGTGTGCAGACCACGCATTCGTCACGCGGCGTTTATGTAACTACCTATATGGGTACGACGGATGAAACCCACTTGATTTCGCCCACTCGTATAGAAGGCCATAGGCTAAGTTCATCCGATACCTGCACACAGCAGTGGGATTATGCGTTAGAGTATGTTGGCCCGTGCCAACGGTTGGAAATGGTCGAGACTAACCTATACCAGTGCGTTAATGCACCTTGAGGATAGAACCTGTATGACCCTCATCATTCGCCCTGAAACGCCCGCCGATTATGGCGATGTCGGCCTCATCAACGTCCGCGCCTTTGGCGAACGGTTGGACGAGTCGCTGCTGGTGGCCTGCCTGCGCCAGCGCCCCGGTTTCGACCCCGATCTGTCGCTGGTGGCGGAGCGCGAGGGGCGCGTCCTCGGTCACATCCTGTTCACGCCCCTCATGCTGCGGATGCTGGAGGCCGACCTGAACGCTGTGCTGCTCGCGCCGGTGGCGGTTGACCCTTCGGCGCAGGGGCAGGGGGTGGGCGCGGCGCTGGTGCAGGAAGGCCATGCCATCGCCCGCCGCAAGGGGTACAGCCTGAGTTTTCTCGTGGGGCATCCCACTTATTACCCGCGT
The DNA here is from genome assembly GCA_903904765.1 of uncultured Chloroflexota bacterium. Next base: position 7,625 of record CAIVEA010000506.1, on the reverse strand, counting down.
TTCGGCTATGTGCAGCATGTGTATGGCCCGCCCGTCATCACCTTACCCTCCGCTGGCCTGCCCGCGCCGGACGGCATCACCAGCCGTCCCCCGCGTGAGGCCGATTTGCCCGCGCTGATGGCGCTGTGGGAGCATGAGGAGAGCGCGGTGGATTTCGCCATTCGCCCCGGCGCGTTCCTGCTGGATTGGCTTTCGATCAACACAGCTATCGAGGCGCGGGTGCATGTGCTGGATGGCGAGATCATCGGCTACACGCGCACTGCCCTGCGCGAACCCACCAAGCCGCGCCTGTTTCTGGCGCGGGATGCACAGGCGGCGCGGCGCGTGGCCGGGGCGCTGGCGGTGGGTGGGCGGACGCTGCACCTGCCGCTACATGCGCGTTCGGCCTCCGCGCCCGTGTTTGGCGAACCCGTGCAGCAAACGTGGGATGCAGCGATGGCCTGTCCGCTTGCATCCGGCGCATTTGATGAGTACCATGCCCAGCTATTAGCGGGCAAGCGTCTGCCCGGTCGGGTGATCTGGCCGACGGTGTTCGAGTGGGAGTGAGTATCTCCTCCCCATCCCTTCCGTTGCGCGTCAGGGCGGAGGGTATAAAGCAAGTATAGTGTGTTTCTATGCCGCCTTTCTCCCCTCTCCTAGCCGTACTCAGCGGTTGGGAGAAGGGACGGGGGTGAGGGCATTTTCAGGAGATGGGTATGCGCCGGATTGTGTTTGTTCTGCTGTGCTGTGTGTGTCTTTTTACTGTATCTGCCGCCGCGCAGCCTTCCGACCCGTATCCGACGCGCACCGCGCTGGAAGAAACCGTGCCGCCCCCGCTGGACGAAGTGCAGATTGCCCGCGACTATCGTGACCTGCTCGACCTGCCCCCACTGCCGACCAGCGCCCCGTCGCTGCATCTGGGCGATCAGGCTGTATTCAAAGCCAGCAACACCAGCGAACAGGTGGAGTATGAGGTGCAGGCCACGCTGCATGTGATCGGCGACCATATTTACCTGTGGGTGCAAAACGGCCTCGATCTGGACGAAGGCGGCCTACGGCGCTTGGCAGAGGGCTTCGACCAGCGCATCTACAACCCGGTGCGGGAATTGTGGGGCGAGGAAGCCAGCCCCGGCATTGACGGCGACCCACGCATACACGGCCTGTTTGCCAGCGGTTTAGGTGGAAGCGTGGCGGCCTACTTCAGCAGCCGCAACAGCCAGCCCCGCGCCGTGCAGCCCAGCAGTAACGAACGCGAGATGTTCTATTTCAACGCGGACGCGCTGCACGGCATGAATGTGGATAACCCCTACATCGAAAGCGTGATCGCCCACGAGTTCCAGCACATGATTCGCTACAACATGCAGCCCAACGAGGCGCTGTGGCTGAACGAAGGCTTCTCGTCGTATACCGAGTTACGCTTGTTCGGGACGAAGGGCTTTGCCTATGCTTTCTTAGGCAACCCGCAAACCCAGCTCAATTCATGGAACGAGGACGGTTCGCGTGCGCCCAACTACGGCGCGGCGCTGCTGTTCGTGACGTACTTCGTGCAACGTTTCGGGGATGACGCGCTGCGCGCCCTGAGTGCCGACCCGTTGCTGGGGCTGGAATCCTTCGACCACACGCTGCGCCAACTGGGGCAGGAGGGCGTGGATAGCCTGTTCGCGGATTGGGTGCTGGCGAACCAACTGCTCGACCCCACACTGGACGACGGGCGCTATGGCTACAATGCCTTGCGCGACATCAGCAGCCCGCCGCCGCTTCAGGTGTGGACGGAGTATCCGGCACAGCAACAGGCGCAGTCTAACCAGTACGCTACTGACTACTATGTGCTGAACAACCTCGGCACACGGCGCAAACTCACACTCGGCCTGACTGCCCCCACCGAAGTGGCAGTCATCCCCACGCAGCCTGTCAGCGGGCAGTGGATGTGGTACAGCAACCGCGCTGATCGCAGCCGCACCACGCTTACCCGCACTTTCGACCTGACCGGATTGACGAGCGCCAGCCTGACCTATAAGGTGTGGTATGACCTTGAGGACTTCTGGGATTACGGCTATGTCGCCGTTAGCACCGACGATGGCGCGACGTGGACACCGCTGGCGACCCCTTCGATGGATGCCACCAACCCGCTGAACAGCGCCGTCGGCCCCGGCTATACCGGAGTCAGTGTAGGCTGGCTGAATGAACGCTTGTCGCTGGATGCTTATGCCGGAAAGCGCATTCAAGTGCGCTTCGATGTGATTATGGATGATGCCGTCACGCAGCCGGGGCTGGCGCTGGATGATATCGCCGTGCCGGAACTGGGCTACACCAACGATTTTGAGGCGAACGGTGGCGGCTGGGAGGCGGCTGGCTGGATTCGGATGGACAACCGCCTGCCGCAGCAGGTGTGGTTGCAGGTGGTAGAGCGCATGGGGACGCAGGTGAAGGTGACGCGCGGGTCGGAAGTGGGAACAGCGTTGCACACGCTCCAACTCGACCCGCGCACCGATCAGGTATTACTGGCAGTATCGCCCTTCGCGCCGCTGACCACCGTCTACATTCCCTATACGCTGAAGGTTGCGCTGGATGAGTGACTGACGATGGGCAGGTTGACCCGGATGTGCGTCCCTTCACCGATGCGACTGCGTACCTGCACATGCCCGCCGTGCCGTTCGATGATGCGGCGCACGATAGACAGCCCCAGCCCGAACCCGGCTGTCGAATGTGCGTCATCTCGCCGCCAGAAGGTGGTGAAGATTTTCGAGAGGTCTTCGGCGGGGATACCCATGCCGGTATCCGCCACCTCCACCCAGATCATCCCTTCTTCGATCCCACCCGTGATTGTCACCACCCCTTCAGCGGGTGTGAAACGCATGGCATTGTCTATGAGTTGGCGGAATGCTTCGCCGAGTAGATGAGAATCGCCTTGTAGAAAGGGGATGTCTGCGGGCGGCACGCACCGGATTACGGGGTGGGTGCCGAAGTTGTCATGGGCGAATTTGCACTCTGTAGCCAGCAGCGTCTCCAGATTCACGGGATTCATCTGCATCTGTTCGCTGCTTTCCAGTCGTACCAGCAGCATGAGTCCGTCCAGCAAGCGCGTCACCCGCTTGATCTGTTGTTCAATCACATTGGCTTTGCTCTGGCGCACCATTTCTTTGTCGGAACGGGTGAGCAGGTAGGTTGCCGAGTTGATGATGGACAGCGGCGTTCGGAACTCGTGGGCCGCATCGCGGATGAAGCGTGTGAGCATGTTGATGCGTTCTTTTTCCAGCACCAGTTCGATCTGGCGCTGGTCGGCCAGTTTGCGTTCGGTGATGTCCAGCGTGGTGCCAATCATGCGAATGGGCTTGCCCGTCTCGTCCCGTATCACCTCGCCCGTGTCATGCACAATCCGTTCGCGGCCATCCGGCAGGAGGATGCGATGATCTATCGAATACGGCACATTGCGTTAAAGGCTGTCTTTCACAGCCTGTGCCAGTCGCGTCTGGTCATCGGGGTGCGAGGCGTTCAGAAACAGATCGTAAGTGATGGACACTTCATGCGGGCGATAGCCGAATATGCGGAAGGTTTCATCCGACCATGTGATCGCGCCTGTGGCGACATCGAAATCCCAATCGCCCAGATGGGCGATGCGCTGCGCCCGCGCCAGTCTGATCTGGCTTTCGCGCAACGCTTCTTCTTTCCGCTTCAGTTCGGTGATGTCCAATATTGTGCCGATCATGCGAATCGGCTTCCCCGCTTCGTCCCGTACCACTTCGCCATCATCATGTACGATGCGTTCGCGACCATCTGGCAATCGAATGCGATGATCGAGCGAATAAGGGAGGTCGCGCTCAAGGCTGTCTGCAATGGCTTGTTCCACCCGCGCCCGATCATCGGTGTGAACGGCGGACAGGAACAGATCAAGTGTGACGGGAACTTCATGCGGGCGGTAGCCGAACAAGCGATAGGTTTCATCCGACCATGTGACTGCGCTTGTGATGACATCGAAGTCCCAATCGCCCAGATGGGCGATGCGCTGCGCCCGCGCCAGCCTGATCTGGCTTTCGCGCAAGGCTTCTTCGTTCTGTTTTAGTTCGGTGATGTCCCGTGAAATGGCTGCGATCCGGTTGCCTTGTGATGTTTCGATCAAGAAAGAACTGGACTGCATCATGCGGCGCGAACCGTCGGGGCGCTGTATCCACACTTCTATCGGTATCTCTGACCACTGGCGTTTGCCCGTGCGGAGTGCTTCGCGGGTGATTTGCTCCAGATGAGCGCGGAGAGTGAGCGACTTGCGCTCATCGGGTATTACCCGAAACTGCACATCCCATACCATTTTGCCAACGGCTTCGGCGACCGGGATTCCAGTGATTCTCACCATGCTGAGGTTCCACTCGATGATGGCTCCCTGTTCATCCGTCAAGAATAATCCATCTACTGATTGATCGAGGAAGGCGTGGAATTTTAGTTCGTTTGCATTGTTCTGCTGGCGATGGGTCACATCAGTCAGAATCGTCATGAAGTGCGTGATCGCCCCGTCCTCCTCACGGATGGGGGACAACCGCACTTCCGCCCAGAAGATGGAATCGTTTTTGCGGCGGGTGCGCTGCACGACGATGATTTCACCGTTGGCTTCTAATTCGCGTTGCAGGCGGTCACGCTCCGCTGACGGGTTGGCCTCCACTTGCAAAAAATATGCACTTTGCCCGCACATTTCGGCGGCGGTGTATCCGGTCAGACGCTCGAAAGCGCGGTTGGCGTAAACAATCGGCATGTCTGCATGGCGGGCATCCATCAGCATCATACAAGTGGTGCTGTGTTCAACCATCTGCTCTTGAATCCGGCGAGGATCAAGGGGGAGTGGTGGGAGCGCAGCGTTGGGCATTGGGTGTTCTCCCCCGATGATAGGGCTGGTAAAAATACACGATAATCTTCTGGCAGGCCGATGCGGGACGCATCAACCTCACCTGATCTGCCGATGTCCCGGACAGTGGCAGCATGACACACATCTGCAAGCAATAGACGTAGAACGTCTTATCTTTTATTTTAATCTGTTTTGAAGCCAGAACCGTTAAGACCTGCTCTCCGGGTTATTAGGCATCATGGGGGCTTCCGTAAACTTTTTGTGAATACAGGATAAAAATGTTTCTTTTGTGTTTGTAAAAAGTATATTTTCTGTTATACTATAGCATGTGTTCGATCTGGTGACTGCGCTTTAGGGGATAGCCCTCAAGACACCCTATTCATTTGGATGGAAACTGTGTGAGGGTATCCGAATAGCCACTGGAAGGCGCTCACCTGTTCGGGTATGATGGGCAAAAGCACCTCCATCACGACCGGGAAATAACGCACTATTCCCATTCGGCCTATCCCTGATGCGTTTCCGTATTTCGATCTGAAATCGCCCGTAAAAGCATTCCTCGCCCCGTCCGTGTAGTCGTCGTTCAATCAACTGGTTCTCAGGATAAGGAGCGAACGCCAGCATGACCGCCACCACTTTTGGCAAGAACCGCAATTCAGGCATCAAGCGTCCTCCGGGGGCGTTCTACGCCAAGATGATTATGGAATACATGATGGCTGAGCCAGAACGTTTTATAGATAACGTGCTGGATGTGGCGATGGAACTGGGGCTGAGCGCCGAGGAATACAAACTCGCTGAAGATTACGTCCGCTTCGGGGACTGGGCGAGCATCATCCACTATAACGGCAATTCCGGCAATCTCCACTAACCACAAGCGCCCCCGCTGGAAAGTGTTCCAGCGGGGGCGCTTCGTTTCTCAACCCCTCACATCGTCGGTTACAGGCTACAAGAATCGTCCGGTCACATGGCGGGTGGGCAGCGGAGCATGCGTCACAGGCGCGTATTCGGCGCTGAGGAGTACACGGCTGCCAGCTGTGTAGTACACGCGGTAGACTACGCCTGAGGTCAGCAACCGTTGCCAGCGACGGGGCAGGTTGAAGATTTGCCCGCCAACGTTCAGCCGCGCTCGCGGCCAAGCGGATGCTTCGATATGTACCACGCCCTGCGCCATCATGACGGGTGCGCTCAAATCATCATGGTCACGCATCAGGTTCAGCACCAGCACCGCCGCGATGATCGCCGCGCCCGCCGCCGCCAGCCCCGGATGCAGCCACAGCGCCTCGGTCAGCAGCAGCCAACCGCTGAGCAGCGCCAGCCACATTCCCAAGTGCAGCGTCCGCTGACGTTGCAGACGGGTGCGCTGTTCGGGGCTGAGGTGTGCGTGACCGTTGGCCGCCACATCACCTGCATCAAACGGCGCATCTGCTACCAGACGAACGATCGGATTCGGACGCAACATCATGCACCTCCGCTGACTTTTACCCTGTTCAGGGTACGCGCATTCGGTGGGAGCCATGCCCCCAATAGTTAGGGTGAAAGCTAACAAGCCTGCGCTTTTTATTACGCTTTGCCTGTCAAACTAGAAGTTAATGAGAATGAACCGGATAGGCGCGGGGTGAGTATTCATAGAACAGCGATAGAAGGGCATCTTCTTGCGGGATGGGTTGTTCATCCGGTTAATGTGAACAAAACAAGCTAACGTTTTTTTATGAGCGCGTTTGCTTGCCCGTCCCTTGTGGATATGTTATGCTTCTGTAGCTCACGAGTGGCGTGTTTTTGCACGGCACTATATCGGCGAAGTTAGATTTATAAGGAGAGCAAGATGTTAGGAAACAGCAAGCGTCTGCTCAGCATGAGCCTCGTGCTGGTTTTCATGCTGGGGTTGCTCGTCGGCGTGGCACACGCGCAGGACGAGAGTGTACTCGTGTTGGGTTGGGAGCAGGAACCGGATCAGTTGGGTGATGGCAGCACTTCCACCTTCAGCCAACTGCTCAATCAGTTCTATGCGCGTAAGGCTTACGGGTGGGACAGCAGCTACAAGCCCCATACGGATATGATGGCCGAAATCCCCTCGGTTGAAAATGGCATGGTCACAACGGATGCCAACGGCAATACTGTCGTCACCCACAAGCTCAAGGAAGGCCTGAAGTGGTCGGATGGCGAAGCTATCACCACCGATGACTGCCTGTTTGGTCACAAGCTGTTCACCGATACCAGCACCGGTTCGATTTTCCGCAGCGACTATCCTTCGGTTGTTGCCAGCATGGAAAAAGTGGACGATCTGACCATTGTTCAGACCTTCAACAAGCCTTACCCGGACTTCCTCGGCAGCGACAACATCACCGTGATGCCGCAGTGCCAGTATCCGGCGCACGTTGTTCAGCCGTTGATGGATGCCAATGGCGGTACGGTTGACGGCCTGCCTTTCTTCACCACTGGCGAAGGCTATGTCGGCTTCGGCCCGTATATGCTGGAAAGCTGGACGAAGGGTGACAATATCACCTTCTCCGCTAACCCGAACTGGGTGGGTCAGGCTCCGGCTTTCCCCAAGGTTATTGCCAAGTTCATCCTCGAATCGGCCCAGATGCAGAACGCGCTGGAAACCGGCGAAATTGACGTGGCCTTCAACTGGCAGAACGACATGCTGGCGGGCTATCAGGCCATTGATGGCGCCGAAGTGTTCAACACCGCTGGCGTGTACGCCGATGCGCTGTGGTTCAACATTGACGAGAGTGGCAACAACCACCCCGCGCTGCGTGATGTGCGTGTCCGTAAGGCCATCATTCAGGCCATTGACCGCGCCAGCATCACCGCCGCC
>CAIVEA010000505.1 GCA_903904765.1 uncultured Chloroflexota bacterium | reverse complement strand
GCCCACCGCCGCGCAGATGTCCGGCATGTCGGACTCGGAACTGTTCCTGAGTGGCAATCTGGGCATGATCGTGACCGGCATCTGGATGTTCGGCGCGTTCAAGGATGCTCCGTTCGCGTGGGACATTCAGTTGGAACCGGCCATGAACCAGAAGGCGCACCACTTCTTCGCCAACGGCGTGGCTGTCTCGGCGACCACCGAGAAGGCCGAAGCCGCTGCCAAGTGGGCGGAATTCCTGACCTCCAGCGAAAGCGCCGCCACTGTGCGCGTCACTACGGGTTGGGAACTGCCTGCGCTGGATCAGCCTGCCTACTTCGAGTCGTACCTGACCCAGACCCCGCCGGCCAACCGCGCCGCCGTGTTCGCCGCGCTGGAAAGCCCGGTCACCCCGCCGGTCATCGTTCGCCAGAACGAAATGCAGGATGCCGTGAACGCCCTGTTGACGCAGGTGGTTGATGGTACACTCTCGGCGCAGGACGCGCTCGATCAGGCCAAGGCCGAACTCGACAAGCTCGTTCAGTAACCTTTCTCCGTATGAACGCCCCGGAGAAATTCGGGGCGTTCTCTTTAGCAACGAGCCAGCATCATGAATTATCACCAGATCAGTATGGATGTTATTCGCGCAGGGCAGGCGGCCAGCGGCGCTTATGTGGCCTCGCCCACCTTCTCGCAGTACGGCTACTCGTGGCTGCGCGATGGGATGTGGATTGCGGCGGCCATGAGCAAGTCGGGCGACCATACTAGTGCCGAAGCCTTCCACCGCTGGGCGGCGCGGACGCTGCTGCGCCACGAAGAACAGGTGCTGCGCCTGCTGGATAAGCTGGGACGCGGCGAAACGCCCGCCGAGGCCGATTATCTACCCACACGATTTCATGTGGACGGCGATCTGGGGCGGGAAGATTGGACGGATTTTCAGATGGATGGTTACGGCGCGTGGCTGTGGGGGCTGGCGGAATACTGCCAGACCGCTGCACATCCACTGTGGCAGGAGGCGCGGCCTGCGGTGAATCTGCTGGTGCGTTATTTGCAGGCGTTGTGGCAGTCACCCAATTATGACTGCTGGGAAGAGAACCGCGACCATATCCACACGTCCACGCTGGCCGCGATTTACGGCGGTTTCACCAGCGTGCGCCGCCTCGATCCCGAACTGGTGAGCGCCGATTGGCCGCCGCGCATCCGCGAGTATGTGCTGGCGAACTGCGTGGCGCGGGACGGTCATTTTGTGAAGTACATTGGCAACGAAGAAGTGGATGCCAGCTTATTGTGGACGGCACTGCCGTTCGGGTTGGTCACGGTAGATGATCCACTGTTCGTGGCGACGCTGGCGAAGATTGACCGCGATTTGCATTACCCCGGCGGAGGTGTGTACCGCTTCAAAGCCGATACTTATTTTGGCGGCGGCGAATGGCTACTGCTGGCGGCGTGGCTGGGGTGGGCGTATATCGAAACCGGACGGGCGGACGATGCCCGACCCATTCTGCGCTGGATAGAAGCGCAGGCCACTCCCTCCGGTGAGATGCCGGAACAGGTGGATACGCATTGTCTTGATGCGAGTTATGTGCCGTACTGGATAAACCGTTGGGGAACATCGGCCTGCCCGCTGCTGTGGTCACATGCCATGTACCTGCTGCTGGAAGCGCGTTTGCGCGAGGAAACATGATCGAAATTCTGCACAGCCCGCTGGGGCAAGAGCATCCTTACGAACAACTGCCCGAAGAACGCTTCCCGCGCCAACCGCTGGCGGGGCAGTCGTTTAGCATCGGCATCGCCACCAAGCCGCCGGGTGAGGTGCAGCGCGTGGTCATCCACCGCCTGCTGGATGGCGCGGCGCTGCCGGATGTGGAGGTGGTGAATATCGCCAACTGGCGGCCCGAACTGGAAGCCGGTGTGGGCGCGGAATTTCTGGATCGTATGGTGCGCGTGGAACAGGATGTGTGGCGGGCGGAAATGACTGCGCCCGCACAGGGAAGCACGCTGACTTACTGGATGGAAGCCGACGGGCAGGCCAGCGCCCGCTACACGCTGCGCGGCGAAAGCTGGCAGACGGGCGGCGGCGCGGCGTGGGACGGGCAGACGTTGAGTGTGTCGCGCACGGGGGCTGGCCTCGCGGCGACATCGGCGGCGCTGCGCGAAGTGGCGTGGCTGACCGATGGGCAGACGGCGCGGCGGGTGCGCCTGACGTTCGCCTGCCGCCCGGACGAGGCCTTCTTCGGGCTGGGCGAACGCTTCAACGCGCTCGATCAGCGCGGGAATGTGATGGATATTCGCTGCTACGAGCAGTACAAAAATCAGGGCGAGCGCACCTATATGCCCGTGCCGTTCCTGCTATCGTCGGCGGGGTACGGGGTGCATGTCCACAGCAACCGCTGGATGCAGTTCGATCTGGCGGCCAGTGCGCCGGATGCATGGGTGCTGGAGGCCGATCTGGGCGCGGACGAACGCTTGAGCCTGACGTGGTTCAGCGGCGACGATCCCGCGCAGATCATCGGGGCATTCGGGCGCAGTGTGGGCGCGGCTGCGTTGCCGCCGCTGTGGGCGTTCGGCTTGTGGATGAGTGGCAACGAGTGGAACAGCCAGCAGCGCGTGGAGGCCGAAGTACGCGCCTCGTTCGAGCATGGCATCACGCCTTCGGTAGTGGTCATCGAAGCGTGGAGCGACGAAACCACCTTCTACATCTGGAACGATGCGGTTTACAATCCGGTGGGCGGCGGCGAAAACCTGCACTTGGCGGATTTTACTTTCCCCGCCGAGGGCAAGTGGCCGAATCCCAAAGGCATGATTGACGCGCTGCACGCGCAAAATATCCGCCTGCTGCTGTGGCAAGTTCCGGTGCTGAAGCGCATCGAGCAGCCGCACCCGCAGCATGAGGCCGATGACCGCCACTGGACGGAGCGCGGACTGGGCGTTCGCGAACCGGATGGCAGCCAGCATCGCGTTAAGCCATTCTGGTTTCGGGGCGGCCACCTGTGGGATGTGACGAACCCGGAAGCGCGGGCGTGGTGGCTGAACAAACGCGCCTATCTGCTGGAAGAAATGGGGATTGACGGGTTCAAAACCGATGGCGGCGAACATCTGTGGGGCGCGGATACGCGCTTCGGGGATGGCCGCAAAGGGGATGAACTGTGGAACGAGTACCCGCGCCTGTACACGCAGGCTTACTACGAGTTCGCCAATGCCCGCCGCGAGGCGCTTACCTTCAGCCGCGCCGGGTTCACCGGGTCGCAGATGTCGCCCGCGCACTGGGCAGGTGATGAAAACTCGACGTGGGAAGCGTTCTTGCATTCGATCTACGCAGGCCTGTCGGCGGGGATTTCCGGCATTCCGTTCTGGGGCTGGGACATCGGTGGGTTCAGCGGCGAAATTCCCGATGCCGAGCTGTACCTGCGCTCGGCGGCGATGGCCGTGTTTTGCCCGATCATGCAGTACCACGCCGAGTTCAACCAGCATCGCAAACCCAACCGTGACCGCACCCCTTGGAACATTCAGGAGCGCACGGGCAACGTGGAGGTTGTCCCGCTATTCCGCCGTTTCGTGAACGTGCGCCACGCGCTGATGCCCTACATCTGGCAGGAGGCGCAGCACAGCGCCGCCAGCGGTGAGCCGATGATGCGGGCGCTGCGCCTGACCGACCCCCGCGCCGCCGATACGCAGTATTTCTTCGGGCGCGATCTGCTGGTTTGCCCGATCACCGCGCCGGATGTGCGCCGCGCTGCTGTGTACCTGCCGGAAGGCCGCTGGTCGGATTTCTGGACGAAGGCCGAATACACGGGCGGTCAGACGATTGAAGTGGATGTGCCGCTGGATCGTATTCCGGTGTTTGTGCGCGGCGGGGCGGCGCTGCCGCTGCATCTACCGTCCTCGCAAACGCTGGGCGATGCAGTGGAACTGAGCGCGGAAGCCAACGCGCACTGGTAAGCCAAACAGCGATTCCTGCTCAATGCGATTGGATTATCCCCTACGCGCAAAAGTAGGGGATAATAGGTGCGGTTCTATCCCGCATTGAGTGAGGAGTTCGCACAATGGATTTTCCGCTGCTACCGCCGCGCCACCAACTGGTCGAGATGCTCACGCGCATTTATGAGCAGGGGATGACCACCACCTCCGGCGGCAATCTTTCGATCAAAGATGACGAGGGCAATATCTGGATTACCCCGGCAGGCGTGGACAAAGGCAGCCTGACTCCGGCGGACATTGTGTGTTGTCGTCCCGATGGGCAGATTGACGGGCGGCATCGTCCCTCTTCCGAGTATCCTTTCCACCGCATGATCTATCAGGCGCGGCCTGATTTGCACGCGCTCGTTCACGCGCACCCGCCGGGGCTGGTGGCCTTCAGCATCGCCCGCAAACTGCCGGATACGCACATCAATCCGCAGTCGCGGGATGTGTGCGGCGAAGTGGGCTATGCGGCCTACGCGCTCCCCGGCAGCGAGGCGCTGGGTAAGGAAATTGCGGACACCTTCTCCAAAGGGTTCAACTCGGTCATGCTGGAAAATCATGGCGTGGTCACGGGTGGCGTAGATTTGCTGGATGCTTTCCACCGCTTCGAAACGCTGGAATACTGCGCTCAGATCAACATTCGTGCCAACGCGCTGGGCGGCTACCGCACCCTGACCGATGACGAGATTGACCGTTTTAGCTTCGATAATGCACTGCCCACCTTCGAGCCAGCGGTGCGCTCCAGCCGCGAACGCGAACTGCGGCTGGAACTGTGCGCGATTGTGCAACGCGCCTATGCCCGCCGCCTGATGATTAGCACGGGCGGGACGGTATCGGTACGCATCAGTGGTGGGCGCTTCCTGATTACGCCCTACGGTTTTGACCGCAAATATGTCGAGCCGGATGATCTGGTGCTGATTGACGGCGTGCGGGCGGAGGCGGGCAAAACGCCCAGCCGTTCGGTGCGGCTGCACGAGAAGATTTACGCCGCGCACCCGACCATCAACTGCATTATGAGCGCCCAACCGCCCAATGCCACCACCTACAGCATCGTCAACCAGCGGTTCGATACGCGCACCATCCCCGAAAGCTACCTGCTGCTGCGCGATCTGCCGGTTGCGCCTTATGGCTTGCCGTTCGAGCAACCGGAACAGGTGGCCGCCATGCTCTCGAAGGATACGCCCGTGATTCTGCTCCAGAACGACGCGGTGCTGGCGACGGGCGGCACCGTCATCGAAGCCTTTGACCGCATGGAAGTGGCGGAGTTCAGCGCACAGGCGCTTATCCAGTCACTCAATATCGGGCAAATCGTCCCGATTGGTGACGAGGAAATTGACCATCTGAAGAAGAAGTTCCTGCGATGACTTCGCTGACAGGGGCGACTCTGCTGATTACGGGCATTATGGCCTCCGGCAAATCCACCATCGCGCAGGGGGTTGCCGAACGGCTAGAGCGCAGCGTGCATCTGCGCGGCGATCTGTTCCGCCGCATGATCGTGCGGGGGCGCTGCGAAATGGAGCCGCCCCTTTCGGATGAGGCGCTGCATCAGCTCCGGTTGCGCTACCGGATGGCGGCGCAGGCAGCCGGAACGTACTGCGCTGAAGGCTTCGCCGTCATCTATCAGGACATCATCATCGGCGCATTGCTCCACGAAGTCATCAGCCTGCACCGCGCCCACCCGTTGTATGTGGTGGTGCTTGCGCCTTCGCCTGCGGTGGTGCTGCAACGGGATAGGGAGCGCCACAAACAGACGTATCAGGGCTGGACACCGGAAATGCTGGATGCCGGATTGCGACAGGACACGCCCCGCGTCGGCCTGTGGCTGGATACGTCGGCGCAGACCGTGACAGAAACGGTGACGGCTGTTCTCGATCAATTGGACGGCGCACGGGTTCATCCGTGAACTCATGTGCTTGCTTGACTCGCTCCTGATGGGCTGTTATTCTGCCTGTCCCGAACCTCACCCCTCAATGTGCCACATTTCTCTCCCTTCGCCATGAGGGAGAAGGGCAGGGGATGAGGGTTGTCCTACAAACATCTACCCCTCAAAAGGGCAGATGCGTGAGTGGAATAGGATACCCTGATGCGGATTTTGTTCATCGCCAGCCTGCACCACCCCGAAGCCTTGCGCGAGGCCGTCGCCGCCGCGCCGCCGGGGGCTGCGCCGTTGTTCCCGCCCAGCGTGGCACAGCACTTCTACGAGAAGGAATTACGGGCGCGGGGGCATGAACTGGCGGTGTTCTACCGCAACCTGCCCGCGTGGGGCGGCACAGGTCATTTCGAGCGCCACAGCGAAGGGCTGACCCCCGGCAAAATCCTGCGTGGGCTGCTGAACCGGCTGCCGCCGCAGGCCAACCCGGAGGTGGCGCTGCGGAACCGCCGCCTGCGCGAACAGGCCGCCGAATTTCACCCCGATTGGCTGTGGCTGGTGGGCGATAACCGCGTGATTGCGCCGCAAACGCTGGCGACCATCAAGCGCGAAACCGGATGCAAGCTGCTGTATACAACGGGCGTTTCGCCCATTGTGTTCTCCACGCCCATCGAACGGGCGGCAGCGCGGCTGTATGACCTTGTGTTGAGCAACGATTTCTATCACGGCATCCAGTGGTTGGAACTGGGCGCGACGCGGATGGAGTGCTTGCCCATTTCTGCCTGCGACCCCGATTTCCACCGTCCCCACGATCTGACGGCGCAGGAACGCGCTGCGCTGGCCTGCGATGTGGCCTTCGTCGGCACGCTCGTCCCCGACCACCTGTACAGCCTGCGGAAGGCCGCGCTGGAAAGCCTGCGCGATTTCGACCTCGGCATCTGGAGCGTTCACGATCTGCCGCAAACGCTGCAAGCGCACTACAAAGGTGCGGCGCTGGGCGAGAGCAATATACAGGCGCTTTCAGCGGCCAAGATCACGCTGAATGTGCATGGCGATTTCATGCGCTACGGCGGCAATATGCGCCTATTCGAGGCGGCGGGGTCGGGCATCTTCCAGATTGCGGACGATCTGCCCGGCACGCGCCAATGGTTCACCGAGGGCGAAACCATCGTCACCTACCGCGATACGGACGATTTGCGCGCCAAAGTGCGCCACTACCTGACACACGACTCTGAGCGTGAAGCCATCGCCCGCCGCGCCCGCGAACACGCCTATGCCCACCACACCTATCGCCAGCGCGTAGATCGGCTGGAGGCGCTGCTCGGTGGTTGACCGGAGTGTGACGGGTGGTAGATTAGAAAGAGAATTTTTGGGGATGGGGAAAAGAGCGAACCATGAGTGATACCGGTAACTACGAACAGAAATTAGCTGCCGAAGCCGAATTGTGGGGACGGGAATCTGCTCAGCAAGCTCAGACGACTCCGCCGGATTGGCAGTATCACCAGCATTTGCGCCACAATGTCATTATGCATGGCGCGGATATCGAATCGCTACTCTCTGTGATTCGGCCCGGTATGCAAACCCTCGAATTGGGCTGCGCTTCCGGTTGGCTGACGCTGGCAATGGCAGAGCGCGGCGCTCAAGCGACCGGGTTGGACATCAGTGAACAAGCGTTGCAAGTGGCACGCGATTATGCCGAACAGGTACGCAAGCGTTGGCGCGGGGATGTGCAATATCGGCAGGCCGATCTGAACGCCCTCGATTTACCTGCCGAATACTATGATGTAATCGTTGTCAAAGCTGCTCTGCATCATCTGGTGAACCTTGACCATGTTATCCAAACAGTGCATCGCGCACTCAAACCGGGCGGTCTATTCTGGGTGTCGGATACGGATGGTGATGAGGCGCTACCGACCGTGTTGGTGGCTGGCGCACTCACCTTTCTCCTGCCCACAGAAACATCCTATGCCGACAAGATTCGTGCGCTGCTGCGTTTTGGGTTTCGAGCACCATCACGGGTGAAGGCCAGCATACAGGCAGAAGGGTTGTCCCCTTTTGAAGGTGCAGGACGTGAACATGATTGGCTGAAGCTGATTAGCCAGCAATTCAGCATCGAAAAGCGCGTGGATGCGCCTGCTTTCACAGGTTATGTGACGGCGCAGGTGAAATTGCCGGACTGGGCTGCTATCCCGCTGCTCAAAGGGCTGCGGGCGGTAGATCGGATACTGGTGCGGGTTGGCCTGCTGCACAACACGGGTGTGACCCTCTACGCACGCAAAGCGCAGTCCGCAGGCCAACTGCCGACTGACAATCCGCCCCGGCGCGTGGTATCCTAAGCGCGTTGGATGAACATACTTCTGAGGATTTGAACTGTGACGACTGCGCCTTCCTCATCATCTATTTCCCTGATTGACCATGCCATTCCGGTCTTTCGCCCCTACAGTGGCGACGAAGAAGCACAGGCCGTTGCGGACGTGCTGCGCTCCGGTTGGTGGGGGCAGGGGCCTAAAACAGTTGAGTTCGAGCAGCGGTTTGGCGCGTTTGTGGGCGCGAAACACGCAGTTTCGTTGAATTCGGCGACGGCGGCGCTGCATCTGGCGCTGTCGGTGGCCGGCGTGGAAGGCGGCGAGGTCATCACCACGCCCATGACCTTCGTCAGCACCAATCATGCGGTGCTGTACAACCATGCCACGCCCGTTTTTGCCGATGTGCAGGCTGAAACGCTCAACCTCGATCCTGAACAGGTGGAGCGCAAGATCACGCCGCGCACCCGCGCTATTGTGGTGGTGCATTACGGGGGTCGTCCGGCGGATATTGACCGCCTGACCGAGATCGCCCGCGCCCATAATCTGATTCTGGTGGAAGATGCGGCACATGCGGCGGGGTCGTCCTACAAAGGCCGTCCGGTGGGCAGCATTTCGCCGCTTTCCTGCTTCAGCTTCCATCCCGTCAAGAATCTGGCGACGGGCGACGGCGGCATGATTACGCTGGACAATCCCGAATGGGATGCGCGCTTACGTCGCCTGCGCTGGGTGGGCATCAATAAGGACACATGGGTACGCAGCCGCGACAAGGACAGCGCGGGTTATGCGTGGGAATATGATGTTGAGGAGGCGGGGTACAAATACCACACCAATGACATCATGTCGGCGATTGCGCTGGTACAACTCCAGCGCCTGCCGCAGACCAATGCCCGCCGCCGCGAAATCGCCGCGCTGTATCAGGCCGGTTTGGGTGATCTGGGCTGGCTTGAACTGCCGCCGCCCGTCGCGGGGGACTGCATTTCGGCGCAGCATAACTACGTAGTGCGCTGTGCCAACCGCGATAAGCTGGCGGATTGGCTGCGCGAACACCGCGTCGCTACTGGCATGCACTACATCCCGAACCACCTCCACGCCATGTATAAGCCGTATGCCACCGAACCGCTGCCGGTTGTGGAGCGCGAATGGCTGCGGTTGCTGACGCTGCCGCTGTATCCGGGACTGACCGATGGCGAAGTGCAGTACATTATTGATGTGATTCGCGCCTACCATGCCTGATCTTTCGATTGTCATCGTCAACTACAACACCCGCGAACCGCTGCGCCGCTGCCTTGAGTCCATCAAGGCGCAGCGCGGGACGCTGGATGTGCAGGTGATCGTGGTGGACAACGCTTCCAAAGATGGCAGCGCCGACATGGTGCGACAGGTCATGCCGGAGGCGCTGCTGATCGAACCCGGTCACAACACATGGTTCACAGGCGGGAACAACCTCGGCATGGCGCAGGCCGCCGCGCCGGTCACGCTCATCCTGAACCCGGATACCGTTTTTCTACCCGGCACAATGCAAACCATGCTGGCCTATCTGACGGCGCACCCGCAGGTGGGGGCGATCACCTGTCAGATGCGCTTCCCGACGGGCGGCATCCAGAATACCGGCTCACTCGTGCCGGCCTATAGCGATCTGCTGATGGGCTATACCTTCTTCGGCGTGCTGCTCAAGCCGCTGCGCGATTCCCGCCGCCGCAAGATGTGGTTCGAGGGTTGGGGGCGCGACAGCACCCGTCCGGTGGAAGTCATCCCCGACTCGAACCTGATGGCTCCGACGGCGCTGCTACGGCAAGTGGGGATGTTTGACGAGTCCTTCAAACTGTACTTTACCGAGGACGACATCTGCCGCCGCATTCTGAACGCGGGGCGCGAGATTCATTTCGTGGCGGAGGCCGTGCTGCTGCACGAAGAACACGCCAGCACCAGTCAGGTGCAGCGCCTCGCCTCGCAGGTGTATTTTCAGGATTTGCTGGTGTTCACCCGCAAATACTATGGTTCGGCGCGGGCGTTGCTGCTGCGGACGCTGATCTGGCCGACGCGCCAGATGATGGACGTGGCACAATGGCTGCGCGGTGAGCGCAAGGCGCTCTAACCATGTCCGATTATGCTCCTCGTCATCTGCTAACCGGCGCGGTGCGCGTGGTGCTGCGTTCGCTGTGGTCGCCGCTGTACGTGCTATGGCTGCGGGTGCGGGTGGCGGTGTGGGGCAGCGCGGCCTTTGAACATGCGGTGGCACACTGTCCAGCATGGCTGACGCTGTGCGTGTTACAGGCATGGGGCGTGACCATTGGCGCAGAAGTGGATTTTCACGGGCGGCTGAACCTGCACGGCACGTATGACATGCGCGACAAACTGCACATCGGGGCGCGTTGTCACCTCGGCCCCGCCGTCACGCTCGATTTGACCGGGCGCATTGTGTTGGAAGATGAAGTGACCATCGCGCTCAACGCGCAAATCCTGACCCATCATGATGTGGGCTATTCGCCACTGGCAAAACATGCCTTCCCGACTCATGTTGCCGGAGTGGTGCTGGAACGCGGCGCGTTCATCGGCGCGGGGGCAACCGTGCTGGCCGGTGTGCGCGTGGGGCGCTGCGCGGTGGTGGGCGCGGGTGCGGTGGTGACGGAAGATGTACCGCCTTACGCGGTGGTGGCTGGTGTGCCGGCGCGGGTGGTGAACCGTCTGGATGCCGCCGCGAACGAGTTACCCTGATAAGCGACTTGCACAGGAGCGTGACCTATGACCCCGCCCGAACTGTTTGGTTCGCGTTACGACAGCACCCGTCAGGCATGGGAGAGCATCTGGGATTCGGCTTCGGTGGAGCGCGAACTGGAAACGGCGCGTTCCAAACGGGCGCAGGAAACCTATGCCGCGATTGCCGCCTATCTGCCCAAGAACGGGCTGGTGCTGGAAGCGGGTAGCGGCCTGAGTGCGGCAGTGCTGACCTTCCGCGACATGGGCTACAAAGTGATCGGGCTGGATTATGCCGAGAATGCGCTGCGGACTTCGCGGCGCTACGACGCGACTCTGCCGCTGCTGGCAGGGGATGTTCACGCGCTGCCGCACCCGGATAACAGCCTCGATGCCTATTTGTCGTTCGGTGTGCTGGAGCATTTTGAGCATGGCATGGGGCCGGCGCTGGCGGAAGCCTATCGCGTGCTGAAGCCGGGGGGGATTTTGGTGCTGACCATCCCTTACCCGAACGTGGTCAATCGGCTGGTGGCGTGGCGGCGCAAGCGTTCCGGCGTGACGGTGTTGAATGATGACGACTTTTTCGAGAGCACGTATGACCGCCCCGCGCTGGAGGGCAATGTCCGCACCGCTGGATTCACGGTGCTGCGCTCGATTCCCACCAGCCACGCTTATACGCTGTGGGGGCTGGGCGGGCCGTTCCGTGCGCCGGGGTACTACCGTGTGAGTGCGCTGGCGGAGGTGCTGGGCGGGTTGCTGGCGCGGGCGCTGCCGTGGCCGTTCAACTTCAGCACGCTACTCATCGCCCGCAAGTAGCGCGGGCGTGTTCAATCTTTGAGCAAAGATTCAATCTGCGTGAGCAGGTGAGGAACGCTTACCGTTGCGGTATGCCAGATGATGTCCATATCCACCCGACGATACTGATGAATGACAAAATTACGCATCCCGATAATCAGTTTCCATTGGATTTCGGGAAATTGGTTACGAGTTTCCGCGCTGATTTGAGATGCCGCTTCTCCGATAAGCACGATAGCATGACAAACACCATTTGCCGTTAGATAGTCGTCTAACGAAACCTTTGTCTTATCGCTCAGGGCGATTTGAAGCTGCTGTCCTTCATTCCAAATATCGCGGAAATGCCCTTTATCCCGTTCGTTCATAGATCAGCCTCGCGCTTTGCATCACACGCGGTTTCATCCAGTTACGCAGGCCATTCGGTGTGCCGAGGTCTACCGGACGCTCCAGCAATGCCGAAAGATCGTCCTGCATGGCAACGATTTCCCATCCGGGGATATGGTCGGGGTCAAATTCCACCAGCACATCCACATCACTGTCGGGGCGGAAATCGCCCCGTAGAACCGACCCGAACAGCCATAGGCGGATGATGTGGTGGCGTTCGCAAAACTCGGTCAATCGGTCATAGGGGATGGCTAGTGCTGTTGGAACGGGCATGATCGTCATCGGATGTTCCTCGTCACCTGCTACCCTCATTATAAGCGCGATTTGACAATCAAAACTTACAGCGCACGCAGGAGCTTTTCGCCGAAGGCCGCTGGCTGGCTGCGCTCAATGTGGAGCGTGTGTGCGCCGTGCCACGCGAGGAAATCGCGCATGGTTGCCGCCAGCGCCGCCACGAGTTCATCGTCCTGCTCAACTTCTGGTTCGAGATAGAGTGCGTTCAGGTGCAGCACACCCGATTTGCGATCCAGTTTGGGGTCGAAGCGCCCGACCAGCCGATCCCGGTGCAGAATCGGGAAGCAGAAATAGCCATAGACGCGCTCTGCGGCAGGTTTGTAGCATTCGAGCAACTGCCGGAATCCCCACAGTTTTTCCTCCCGATCTCCCGCCCAGAACAGAGAATCGAACGGGGCGAGGAAGGTGGTGCGCTGTGGTGTGATCTCGCCTGCGGCGGCGCGTTCCAGCAGCGGCAGATGGTCGCGGTGCGTCATCCATGTCGTTGTGCCCTTCACCGACTCGCCCTGTACGCTGACCAGCACACCGTCCTCGATCAGCGCCCGGATGAGCGAACGGGCAGGTGTAGCCCGCATATAGGCATAAAACGTCAGATGCGCCGACTGGAAGATGCCGAGCGCCTTCGCCGCCTGCTCCAAGCAGAAGCGCCGCGCCTCGTCGGAGGTGACGGGCGTAGTATCTACCCAATCCGGCAGGACGCGCTCCCGAACATCATACACCCGCTGGAAATTCACCCTATCCGCGATCATCAGATCACCGTAGGCGAACAAGGCTTCCAGCGCGACTTTGGGCGGTTTCCAGTCGTACCATGCGCCGCGTGGCGTGTCGTCGTCCGCGAAATCGCCCACGCGCAGGCCGCCCTCCGCCCGGATGCGCTCCAGCGTTTGCGCCACCAACTCACGGTTGCCCGGTTTGTTCAGCCAGTCCAGAAAGGCCGGATTGAAGCTGATGCTTTTATC
>CAIVEA010000504.1 GCA_903904765.1 uncultured Chloroflexota bacterium | reverse complement strand
GAGACCAAGCGCCGTCCGATGGTGTTTGCGGTCATCAACGAGCAGTAGTATTCCCCAACAGATTGAGGTGAGGAGAGCGTCCAACAGGGACGCTCTTTTTATTGCGATTGACGGTATGATATTGCGTAAATGCGGACTATGGTGACACACTCTGAGCCGTTCGGCGCACAGGAGCGATTGGCATGAATGTATTTGATCTCGAAACCCCCAGCGTTCTGATTGATCTGGATGTGATGACGGCGAATATTCAACGGATGCAGCAGCGTTGTACTGATTTAGGGCTGGCCTTTCGTCCGCATACCAAGACGCACAAAATCCCCGACATCGCGCGAATGCAGTTGGATGCGGGGGCGGTGGGCGTGGCCTGCCAGAAAGTGACCGAGGCGCAGATTTTCGCGGAGGCGGGAATCAACGATATTCAAATCCCGTATAACGTGGTTGGCCCGCAAAAGACGGCGCGATTGGCTGATCTGGCGTTATACAACCGGGTCACTGTCTCCGCCGACCATCCGCTGGTGGTGGCTGGCCTGTCGGACGCGGCGAAGGCTACCGGGATTACCATCCGCGTGATGGCTGATCTGGTGACGGATATTCAGCGCACGGGCGCGCCTGCTTCCGAAGTGATCGAGTTGGCGAAAAAGATTGATGCCGACGAGCATCTGTATTTTGCGGGCATTCTGGTCTACCCCAGCAATCCGACGGTGCGTCCCGCGCTGCAAGAGGTACTCTCCGGTCTGGACGCGGCAGGAATCGGTGTGGAGTCGGTCAGTGGCGGGGGTAGCGGTGCGGCGCACTATGCTCATGAGATGCCGGAACTGACCGAATTGCGCGTGGGGACGTATGTCTTTAACGATTGGTCGTGTGTATCCAAAGGCTGGGCGGCGCTGGAAGATTGCGCGATGCGCGTAGCGGCGACGGTGGTCAGCCGTCCAACCCAAGATCGCGGCATTCTGGATAGCGGCAGCAAGACGCTGGCGGCAGATCGTGTTCAGGACGGGCATGGCACCATTCTGGAATACCCCGGCGCACGTATTTACCAGTTGAGCGAGGAACACGCGCATGTAGACTTCAGTGCCTGCGAGGAGCGTCCGGTGATTGGTGAACGGGTGCATGTTATTCCTGTGCATACCTGCGTGGTCACGAACCTGCATAACCAGATTTACGGCGTGCGTGGTGACGAGGTGGAAGTCGTCTGGCCGGTGGCGGCACGCGGGTTGGTATGGTGAGTCCTACCCGTTCGGGTAGGTGCAGACTGCCTGTAGGAGTGGCGACAGAGGTGGGGATGTGTGCCATGATAAGGCCATCAAACACTCTTAGTCGTTATCAGGAGCGTGCAGCATGTCAGACATTTTGAAAACCCTGTCAGACGCGATGGCGGGTGCTGTCGAAAGCGCAGGCGCAAGTGTGGTACGGGTGGCGGCGCGGCGGCGCATGTCGGCGACAGGTGTGGTCTGGTCGGCGGACGGTGTGATTGTGACGGCGCATCATGTGGTGGAAAGTGATGACCGGATTCGCGTGGGGCTGCCCAATGGCGAGATAGCGAACGCGACTCTGATCGGGCGCGACCCGAACACCGATATTGCGGTGTTGCGCGTCGAAACGGCAGGCTTGACCACTCCAACATGGGCGGAGACGAGCGCAGTCAAAGTTGGTCATCTGGTGCTGGCTGTAGGCCGTCCCGAAGGCGATTTGCAGGCTACGCTGGGCGTGG
>CAIVEA010000503.1 GCA_903904765.1 uncultured Chloroflexota bacterium | reverse complement strand
GGATGATTGGAGTTTGTGAGTATCACAAAGCAACCGAGTGTGTGAAGCCGTTCGACTTCCG
The DNA here is from genome assembly GCA_903904765.1 of uncultured Chloroflexota bacterium. The sequence continues at coordinate 1,763 of CAIVEA010000503.1, read as the reverse complement.
CAGCCAATTCGATGTGATCTTCCTCACGGAACTGCTCTTTGGTGTAGCGTTTGAAATCGGAATACTGTGAAATAGGCAAATAAGGCGGATCGAGGAATATGAAATCGCCCGGCATGGCGTATTCATACAACACATCTTTGTAGCTACCGCAAATGATCGTGGCTTGTTGGAGCGCAACTGAAGCAGACCGCAAAGATTCCTCGTCTATAATCTTGGGGTTTTTATAGCGTCCGAATGGAACGTTAAACTGCCCCTGACGATTAACCCGATACAAGCCATTAAAACAGGTTCTGTTGAGGAAAATCGTCCGAGCAGCCGCTTCAATGGGAGGGAGTGTCGTCCAGTCTTGAGCGCGAATCTCGTAGAAAACATCTTCGGTGTTTCGATACAAATTCAAGTGTGCAATGATACCGTCCACATCATTTGCTACGGTGCGATAGAGACTGATGATCTCCGGGTTATTATCGCCAATCACGCCATTGCGTGGACGAACCGCGAAAAACAAAGCCCCTCCACCAAAAAATGGCTCGATATACTGCCCGTACTGCTTGGGCATTTTCGCCATGATTTCGTGGAGTATTTGGGTTTTGCCACCAGCCCATTTCAACAAAGGGCGTGTGGGCAAATTACTCGACGCTGCGGGTTGGGTTCTCATATTGTTGGAGCGTTGCCTCCACACAGTACAAAGTCTCAAAATCATACTTCACTTGAGGGGGAGGCACAATACAGGGCTACTCCCCCGCTGCCCGTTGGAAGGCGGCTTGATGCTCGCCGTAGTGACCGAGGGTGCTGCCGCGCAACCACCCGCGCACCACTTTCTCCTCGCGCTGCGCTTCCGGCAGTGATTCCACCAGCACGATCAGGCGGGTGACGGTGGCATCCATCTCCGCACACAGAGCTTCCCACGACTGATCGGCACGTGAGGCGACGGCCTGTGCGTTGAACTGGTTTTCGTCCTCCGGGTCGGCCACCGAACACCCGTCACGCACCCCTTCGATCACCTCCAGCGCCAGCACCTGCCAACCGAGAATGTGCGCGAGGCACTCCCGCGCTGACCACGTTCCCACGAGGCCGGGGGCATTGGCGGCGGCGGGCGAAATGCGTCCCAGCAACGCCATGTAATCGGCATGCGCGGGGCGAATGTCGTGAATCAGTTCGGCGGCGGTGGGCATGAGGATAAACTCCCATAGATTAATTTATGTATTATGCTGAGTATAGCGAATGTGCCGGAATGGGACAAGTGTTCTATATCTCAATTCAATCGTTTAGAGCATAATTACCCAACAAATGTTATGTTTTTCGCTGAACTCTGCACTGGAAAATTTTGATGGCCGTTCCAGAACTGTTATTTCGATCAGCATTGAAAAATCAGGCTTTAGCCTGCTGTTGCTGGACGGGGAAGGCCATTTTCTGAAAGGGAACGATGCCTTTCAGAATTGGTTGGGCTATACCGCACTTGAACTCGAAACCCTGTCACTCTCCCGGTGCCTTCACCCCGATAACGTGGCGAACAGCCTGAAATTGTTTCAGGAGTTGATGCGCGGCAAACGACAGTCCGTTCAGCTTGAACAACGCTGGTTGCGCCGGAATAACACCCCGGTCTGGGGGCGCACCACCTTTATGCGAGTGGATACGCCGGAGTCGGATGCGCCGCTGGCGCTGGTGACGATTGAGGACATTCATAACCGCAAGCATGTCGAGGAAGATATTCAGACTAGCATCAGTCAATTGCTGTCGGTGCTGGATCAGAAACATGTGGGCGT
>CAIVEA010000502.1 GCA_903904765.1 uncultured Chloroflexota bacterium | reverse complement strand
TGGATATCGGGAAACACCAGGAATTGCTTCACCTGACTGGTCACACCAGATTCTGCCAACACCATCCTTGACATAGCCCATTACCAGCCCGGATATCGCGCCCATACGCGGTCGTTATCGCCATCGGTAACAAATTCGCCGATATTCCATGTCGGATAATCGAGCAAGTCGTCTGCAACATGCTCAATCACATCCACCAGTTCCAAAGACGATCTCCATCGCTCGGGAATGGCATTTAGTCCCAACGCGGCTCCTAGGAGGTTCCCCGCGATAGCTCCCGTAGAGTCTGAATCGCCCCCATGATTAACCGCCAACACCACCCCCTGCTCAAAGTCCGTCGCGACTAGAACGCAGTACAGGCTGATGGCCAATGCCTCTTCCGCGATCCATCCCCCACCCAGCTTTTCGACCTGCTCTGCACCTGGGGTGATTCCTGAGGCCGCTAATCCCTCTGCCACTTGAATCGCGTTGAGTGTTTCTTGGTGTCTATCTTTCGTCTTGAGAATGGCCTTGGCTTCCTTCAATGATTCAGTCACAGGAATGCCATCAAGGCATCTCATGACTAGCAAAGCAAGCACCCCAGCTGGCCATTGACCAGATCGATGACCATGGGTCAGACCGGAGATTTCGGATGCAATATCAAAGAATTCACTGGCAGTACTCGCCTCCGCACGACGATGCCACGCATAAAGACCGACAGGCGCCACACGCATGACCCCGCCACATCCCTTGCTGTCATTGATGGCCGGTGCACCGAAGCTACGCTTTGACTTCAATGCGGAGATGCACGTACAAACTGGTGCCCTGGCGCTGTGTAGCGACTTTTGGTCCCAAAGCCAACCATCCCGACCGATGTCAATCGGTGACTTGTAGCCCTGTGATTCCAGCCATCTCAGATAGGCGTGATCTGTCACTCCAGTAAAGGTCGATAACCCTCGCATACATCCTCTGACGTAAGCCCTGAGCATGCCTTCCGCAGTAAACAGGGTCATTTGGGTATCGTCAGTAATAGCACCAGTTTTCCCATAGGCCGGCACGTAGTCCTTGATCCCGCCTGAACCGAATTTCCGGAAGATCTCCTCATGGCTCATGAATTCCACCGGAGCCCCCAAGGCATCACCGACAGCGCCACCGATCAAACACCCCCGGAACCTGCTGCGCATATCGGGGGTCACGGAAGTATCTCCGCCGACAGCATGAGCACCAGTCCAAGCAACAACAGTCCATCGATGGCGAATTGCCGAATCCGCACGAGAGCGATTTCTGTTTCCTTCATGCTGTACTCTCCACTTAACGATTGGCAGAGTATGAGCTTCCTAAAGCTCACTACATGAGCCAGTTGTCTCCAGGCCTACTTCTGGTCATAAATGGTGATGCTGAGCCAGACAAGCTTGCTAACCTGTGGCTCCACTTTCGATAGCATCAGCCACGACCTTACGTAGGTAACGAGCGGATGCCGCAGCAGCATTGATCTTTGCTGAACGAGCACGTTCATCATCAGGTTTCAGAAGAACCTGCATGCTCTCCATGCCGCCAAAGTCGGGATAGAACACCCGCCGCGTACGTAGCGAGTCGAACCATTGAATATCCTTGGCCATCGGGACTAGATGGGCGGGGAGAACGAATGCACAATGTTCCGGCGCAGCTGGCCACTCTTCCTGCCATGTGCGTCCATAAGATCCGACAAAGCCGGCATGGTGAAATCGCATGACCACCCGTTCGATGTCACGGATGAAATAAGTGCCGATGTAGAGGTAATGCCGCCGCCGCAGTGTCCATGCCGCCGTGCCGTCACGCCCGACTTCACGGACTGCAGCGGCAAGCGAAGGCGTCCCTAGGGCATCCATGTGACCCAATACGGGTCCCATCTCCGAGGCGAGGTACTCTGGGACCTTTCCTTCTACATAATTGACGACCGAGTTCTGTAGGGAAACAATTCCACTTCCCGGACTACGTATGACGGGATCTCCGGCCATATCCTGGTGAAGCGCCGCCAACTCACCCAACCTGTCGGCAGGCACGGGAAAGAGGATCGAACGCATGAACCCATCGGGAATCCCGCACATATTCGGGTGATCCTTCTCTAGAGGGAAAACGCGGATGTTGCATTTCGGTTCCAGGCGGTCGCGCAAGAGTTCATCCCACTCGCCAGTGACGCCCATCGCCAGGAGTTGTCCCATCTGTGTGAATGTGGGGTAGGCGCCAGCACTGCAACTTTCGCTACCAAAAAAGGACTGACGGACCCACAGGTGATCACCCTTGCGCTCAAGCAGGACGTGATGACCAGCAGCGTCTTCGTAGCGTGCCGACCAGTCAGCACCTTGCTTCGTGAAGCTCTCGGTTAGTAGATCCCCAAGAAGGAACCGTGAAGGAAGATCCTCGACACAAGTGACGTCAGCAATTATCGCGACACCGGAGCGATGCGGACGATCGATTACGGGAAAGGTTATGGCTTCAGGGAGTTCCCGGGTATTTTGTGTGCTTGA
>CAIVEA010000501.1 GCA_903904765.1 uncultured Chloroflexota bacterium | reverse complement strand
TCAAAATCGGTATCGGGGTAATCAGGATTTGCGGGCCAAGCTGTCCGGTATAGGGTTGCCCGACGAACTGCGCGATGTCCGCCGTGAGCATGGTCAGCACGAAGCCCACCGCCACCTGATCTTGCCGCAGGGTGATGCCGCCCAGCGCCACGATGAAGGCGATCACCGCGCTGGTCAGTGCCGCCGCCAGCAACCCGCACAGCAACGCCACCGCGTCGCTGCCCGTCGCGGCTTTGGTTGTCACGGCTGCGATGAAGCCCACCAGCGCCGACAGCGTGATGCTGCCATCCAGCGACAGATTGACCACCCCGGCGCGCTCGATGATCGTTTCGCCCAAGCCAGCGATCACCAGCGGGGTCGCGGTGGCGACAATGCCAGCGAGAATGTTGATTAACTGCTCATTCATGGGCGGCCTCCGCCGGAGTGGATGATGACGACGTTGCGGGTGGCGTTTCGCGGCGCGACAGCACCCGCTGACGCACCCCCGCGAACAACAACACCATCAGCACCAGTGTTTCTTGTAGAATCCCTGCCAGTGATGAATCCAACTGCAAGGCGATCTTCAGACGGGTGCTGCCACCCACGATCACCGCGAACAGGAAGGTGATGACAGGAACGAGCAAAATGCGGTTGGCCGCCAGCAACACCACCAGCAAACCGAGGAAGCCGATGCCGCCGGAAGCCAGCGGACGCAAACTGCCATAAACAGTGATGGCGCGGTGCGTACCGGCAATCCCCGCCAGCATCCCGCACACCACGAAGGCGCTCAGGGCGCTGCGTGTGGTCGGCACACCCAGCAGGTAGGCCGAACGCGCATTCTTGCCCGTCGCCTTCAGTTGCAAGCCCCAGCGCGTCCCGCGCAGCGCCAACCACACCGCCACCAGCGCCGCCAGCACAATCAGCAGCGCGAACAGGCTGACCGAGAAATCCGGCGCGAGTACCGGAAATAGCGATTCCGGGCGGAACGGAATGGTAGAACGCACGCTACCGCCTTCGGGCGGTTGCCACGGACCAGAAATCAAATAGATGGAGAACACATTCGCCAGCGCGTTCATGGCCACGCCACCGAAAATCTCATGCACGCCCAGACGGGTTTTGAGGATGCCCACCACCAGCGCCCACAGGCCGCCACCCAGCATCCCTAGCAGAATTTGCGCGACCAGTTGGAACGGGTCTGGCAGGGTCAGGTTGAGCGCCCCCCACGTCATGAAGATCGCGCCCATCATCATCTGGCCTTCCACGCCGATGTTCCACAGACCAGCGGTGAACGTCACCACCAGACCGATGCTCACCAGTGTCAGCGGGATGAGGAAGTTCAGCACATTGGCGAAGGAACGGCTGTTGCGGAACGCGCCTTCCCACACCTTCTCGAACACGGCACGCGGGTCTGCGCCCACCGCCATAATTAGCACAACCGTAATCAGCAGCGAAACGACAATCGGGAGGATGGTCAGGCCAACTTGCAAACCTAATGAGGGTTTCTTCATTACGCCTGCTCCTCGAAATGTCCGCCGATCAAGCGCCCCAGTTCATCAATCGTAGTGCGGGTCGCATCTTTCACTTCGTACACCTGCCCTGCATAGAACACCAGAATCCGGTCACTGTACGTCACCAGTTCGTCCAGATCGGGCGTGCTGAATACAATTGCCGCGCCGGAAGCCTGCCGCGTGAGCAACTGCTCCCAAATCCAACGCGCTGAGTCCACATCGAGGCCGCGTGTGGGCTGTTCCAGCACCAGCAGCAGCGGCTTCTGCGGCATGAGCGCCATCAACATGCGCTGCTGGTTGCCGCCGGAAAGCGTCTCGATGCGACTTTCCGGTCTGCCGCGCACATCGTACAGTTTGATCTGATCGGCGGTGTGCTGCCGCGCCCGCGACCAGTCAATCACCGGATCGGTTTCGGTAATCAGCGCCACATGCTCGGTGAGCGTCAGACCGCCCACCAACCCTTCTTCCAGACGGCCCGCCGCGCCAAAGGCCACGCCCGCCGCCACAAACTGACGATAGGACTGACCGGCCATATCGCGCCCATTCAGGCGAATCTGCCCGTGTGCAGGTTTGACCAATCCGGCGCAGGCGCGGAGGAGCAATTCCTGTCCGCTGCCATCCAACCCTGCGAGGCCGATCACCTCGCCCGCCCGGATGCTCAACGAGAAATTTTCCACGCTCAAGCGTTTGCCGCGCAGCGTCACGCCGTCCAAGCGCACCGCTTCCAGCCTGCCCTGCAAATCCTCACGGGCGCGGGTCTGCGGCGCAAGTTCCTGCCCGAACATGAGCGTCACCAGTTGGCGGGTGGTGGCCGGCATCTCTTTCGCGCCCACCACGCGGCCTGCACGCAGCACCGCGACTTCGTGGCACAGCGCGATCACATCTTCCAACTTGTGCGACACCAGCAAGACGCTCATACCGTCTTTGGCGGTCAATTCGCGCAGCGCATCGAATAGGATTTGCTTCTGCTCTGCCGAAATGCCCGTCGTCGGCTCATCGAGAATGAGCGTTTTCACACCCAGCGCCAGCAAGCGCACAATCTCCAATTGCTGCCGCTGCCCGATGCTCAACTGATAGCACGGGGTGTCGGGGTCGAGTTCAAACCCGAAGCGGTGGCTGATGGTGCGGAGTTGTTCGGCGGCGGCTTTGCGTGGCAACTGCTGACCGCCCGGTTGCCCGTAGATAAAATTCTCCAGCACCGTGAAGGCGGCCACATCCAGCGGGTCTTGCTGGAGCATGCCGATGCCGTGCTGGATGGCCTCCTGCGTCCCGTGATACACCACATGCCGACCATCTATATGAATCTCGCCGCTGTCAGCGGGTTGATAGCCGGAAAGGATTTTCATCAGGGTGGACTTGCCAGCGCCGTTCTCGCCGAGGATGCCTACAATGCGCCCGCCGTGAAACGTCAGGTTAACATCGTTGTTGGCATGAACCGGGCCGAACCGCTTGTGAATGTGGTGTAACGCTATTTCCATAAAGTCTGCCTAAGCATAAATAAAGGCACAGAATAAAACAGCAATTAAGCATAACACGAGAAAGGGTGTTTGACGACCAAACACCCTTTCCAGTTTCAGTTTGAAATTTGTCCGGTCAGAACTGAGATTCCGCCGTGAGTTAGCTGCTGGGGCCGATCACGCCTTCCAGAAGCTGCTTGGTGTACCACACACTCTTGGACACCTCCTGGCCAGTAGCAGCAATCTCTGCCTGCTGGCTCAAGCGGTGTGCTTCCGCCTGTACACACGTCATGCTCACTTAAACCTGGTG
>CAIVEA010000500.1 GCA_903904765.1 uncultured Chloroflexota bacterium | reverse complement strand
CACCGCATCGGTGGGCAGCAAATTGTGCGAGTTCTGGATGCCGTCGCCCTTCGCCACCGCATCATTCGTACCGTAAATCGAAACCGCCTTCAGACCGGATTGCGACAGGTCAATATCAGGGTACGAAGCCCAGAACACCAACCCCTGCACGGCGTTCGGGCTGCCCTGCACGAACCGCGCCGCCATCGAACCCCCTAGCGAATGCCCGCCAATCGCCCAGTGCTGGACGTTCGGGAAGGCTTTGATGACATCGGAGGCGCTGTTCAGGCCGAAGATGGCGAGGTTCAGCGGCATGGGGACGAGAATGGTCAAATAGCCTTTGGCAGCGATGGCGTGTAACTGCGGCGCATACGCCCGCGCATCCACCCGCCCACCGGGGTAGAAGATGAACCCCGTCACCGGATCGCCTGCTGTCGGCGTGAACACCGTCCAGCCGTTCTGCTGTGTGACGATCACTTCCGTATCCGGCAGAAGCGCGGTGAGCGCCTCCGGCGTAGCTGGCAACGGATTGTTCGCCCATACCACGAACCCCGCCACTGCCAGCACCAACACCAGCGCCACCGCGCCCAGTATCCACTTGAACCATTTCCAACGGTTGCGTTGCATGACAAGACACCTTTTGTTGTATCAATCTCGCTCAAACAGCGCGATTCATACCACATCCGGCGGCCTATCGACACAATTTCTCAGCGAGGTCTTAACCAGCGCCGCGCAGCAACGGCTCATACTGGATGATCGAGGCACGCCAGTCGTCCGGTATGGCGACAGAGTGCTTGGCTTCGTAGTTGTAGAACACGCCCACAATCACACCCCGCGCCGTCACCGCACCATCGCCGGGGCGCAAAATCACATGCTCCATATCGAGGCTTTTCGTCCCCAGACGAGAACAGCGCGTATAGACTTCCGCTGTACCATCCGCCAGATCCAGCGGCAGCACATAATCCACTGTCACTTTCGCCATGATCGGGCCAATCCGCACGGGCAGCCCGCCCCACGACCCGACTTCCGTCAGGTACGACACCCGCCCCACTTCCATATAGGTCAAGTAAACAGCATTATTGACATGCCCGAACGCATCCAAGTCCGCAAACCGGATGGGAATGCTGATGTGATGCCGATAGCCTTCAGGTACTGCAAACGTCATCGTCATTCACTTCCTTTGATTTCCCACAGCACAATTTCGGGCGGGCACAGAAAACGCGCACGCGGCGCACCCAGCCCTTCCAGCCCCACCCCCCGCGAGGTGTACAACGTGGTGCGCCCTAGTTCGTAGCGCCCCATGATGAAGCGGTTGCCCAGATGACTGCTGGAGAACAGCGCCCCGATCAGCGGCAGACGGATTTGCCCGCCATGCGTGTGTCCGCACAGGTACAAATCCACACCCAGTTCGTTGGCCTCCGGCGCGATGTCGGGCGGGTGCATGAGGAGCAGATGCAGACCGTTCGGCGGAGCATTCAGCATCATCTTTCGCAGCAGGTCGCGGTCACGATCCATATCATGTGTCACCACCAGACCGAGCAGATTCAGCTTGCCCGCCGGAACATCCACCGTCAACCACTGGTTCGGCAACAGTTTGAGGTTATCCAAATCACGCACGAAGGTTTTCACGCGCTCCAGCGGCTCGACCAGTGGCGTACCCGTGACGCAATACACGCCCAGCGGCGCACGCCACGCGCCGATGATCTCGCGGATGGCGGTTTCCGAAACCGGATCGTCGGTATTCGACAGGTTCACAAAGTCGCCCGTATAGACGATCACATCCGGCTTGAGTTCGCTGATAAGGCGGTTCAAATGCCGTTCACGGGGAGTCACCCGTTCGATGTGCATATCGCCCACTTGCAGTACCCGTAGCGGTGGCGCTTTGGATGCCCATTTCGGGGTGGTCAACTGCTGGTAAGTCACACCCAGACGGAACGGCTCGACCCATGTCGAGTCGTACACAATCGCTGTGATGACGACCAAGAACAGCGCACCCATCCACAGCGGCGCGCCCAGCACGCCCAGCAGCGCCAGCGCAGCCATGCCCACAATCGTCAGCGCCATCACCGAGGGGCGGTCTGGCCCGTAGCTCAGGCCGCGCCGGGGCAGTTCGCTCAACAACCACCAGTTAGCAGCGATTGCCAGCACATACAGCGCCACCATCCAAACACCGGCAGGCAACGACCACCAGACCAGCGCCACCAGCGCCGCATTAAACGCGATCAGCGCAGCCACCGCCAGCGCCGGGGTGCGCTGCATACGGGCAGTGTTCACCAGCAGTTTGTGTAACAGTTTATCTTCAAGAGGGTCTACATAGCGTGATTCAGGCGTATTTCCGGTTGGGGACATGCATAGTCCTTTGCATCTGAAATGCGATCAACAAGAGGATACAGGGAGCGATTGTAGCCGCCGCGCTCCCCGCTGACTAGTTCGTGATAGGCGGAAAGATCAGCGTGAAACGACTACCCTGACCGACTTCGCTCTGCACAGTGATGTCGCCGCCGTGTTGCAACATGATCTGACGGGCAATACTCAACCCCAATCCCGTCCCTTTCACCTGCTGGCTAACGCGGTAAAACGGCTGGAAGATATGCTGAAGTTGCTCGGACGACATTCCGATACCACTATCCACTACATGCACCTTCAATCCTCCGCCGCTACCCGGTGTAGGCTGTTCCACTTCCACTCGAATCTGACCGGATTCAAGTGTGTAATTGATGGCGTTTACCACCAGATTCGTCAATACCTGCGTGATACGCTCGGCATCGGCCTGTATCATCAGCGTTTCGTCCGGCAACGTAGCCTGCAACGTGATACCTTTCTTTTCAGCCTCTAACCCTTGCACCTGCACGACCGATTGAATGATCTCGTTCAGATTCACATCCATCAATTTGATCGGCACGAGTCCGCGTTCATAGCGCGATAGATCCAGAAGTTGCTCGATCAGCGTCCGCATCCGCAGCGAGACATCTTCCATTACATCTACATGTTCGTTCAAACGATCCGGTTGGCGACGCAACAAATACAGGCGCGTCATGATGTTGGTCAGCGGTGTTCGCAACTCGTGGGATGCATTGGCGACGAACAACGACTTGGACTCTTGCAACGCTTTTTCGAGGCTGATATCGCGCACAATCGTCACCGAACCCACGCGCTTGCCATCCCCATCCCGGATGGCGGACACCACAAACTCGGCATCAAACACGCTGCCATCCTTCCGTTTAGCAATCTGCTCATTTCGCCACATGCCCGCCCCATCCAGCGCCTGCTCCACCTCTTGCAGGGCTACCTCGTAATCATCGTTGCTCATGTCGGGGACGCGCAGGAAGCGATCATTCCATTCGTCGGCTGCGTAGCCGAACATGGAAAGTAATCCCTTATTGACATACACAATCGGGGCATCCCCAGCGATATTCCCCACTACACCCTCATGAATCGAGTCGAGGATGGTACGCAGTTGCGCCCGTTCGCGCATGACTTCGGCAGCACGTTCGGCCACCCGTGTTTCCAGTTCCGCTGTATAACGGTTAATTTCCGCGAACAGGTTCGAGTTGCGAATAGCAATACCTGCTTGATCTGCAAATGCCTGCAAATGGGCGGCCACTCCCTGCTCGAACGCTCCCGCGTGTGCCGCATCCAGATTGATAAACCCGATCACACGGTTCTCCGCTCGGATAGGGGCGGCCACATACGAATGAATCCACGAGGTTTCAGGCACTTCTAGCCAATCAGGATGTTCGGAAGTGTTGCTAATGATGATCGGTTGACCTGTTTCATACATCTCGCGCAGGTTGCTGTGCTTGGCAATCGGCAACCGCAGCGCCAGCACATCCTCCATCCACAGACCGCGCTTCTCGAATCCGCGCCCGTGTACCACCCGCGCCAAATCTCCCTCCATCAGCATGATAGAGGCCGTATCGTAGGGCAAAATCTGTTCGATGGACACCAGAATGCGATCCAGCACCTCATCAAGATTCAAGGTGCTGTTGATGGCGGCTGCGGAATCGCGCAGCGCCTCCGCCAGCACGCGCTGCTCACGCTCGGCCTGCTCGGCCTGCTCCCGTTCAACAATTTGCTGTTGCAGTAATTCGTTGGCCAGTTGCAACTGGGCTGTGCGCTGCACTACGCGATGTTCTAGCGTGGCGTTCGCCTCCTGCAATGACATCTCATACTTTTTTCGCTCGGTGATGTCGTGCGAAATGCCCACCAGCCCATTCACCTGCCCATCCGCCCCCCTCAATGGAATTTTGCTGGTTAACAGCCACCGATTCTCACCCGATTGGTCAACGAACAATTCTTCGTCGGAAAGCATGCGCTGTCCACTTTCGATCACCTCTCGATCACCATCATCGAGTTTCTGTGCAATCGGCGCGGGCATCACATCGAAAATAGTTTTACCCACCAGCGATTCAGGGGTGCGCCCATTCATGATTTCGCTGTGTGCTGGGTTGGTCATCAGATAGCGGCGTTCCCGGTCAAGAAT
>CAIVEA010000499.1 GCA_903904765.1 uncultured Chloroflexota bacterium | reverse complement strand
GCAACGGTTACGCGATGGCCGCCGAAACCGCGACCTACGTGGTAGATCGTATCGGTGGTGCGGGCGGCGTGGTCATGTTCGTGTTCGACCCGTACCCCCCCGTGCAGAAGCGCGGCATCATTGCCGACGCGATCTTCGCCAACAACCCCGACATCCAGATCATTGACCGCATCACCCCGGATGTGACCGACGGCGGTATCGCCGACTCACGTGCCAAGATGGAAGCGGTTCTGGCAGCGAATCCCGAACCGGGCAGCATCAAGGCCGTGTGGGCCGCATGGGATCAGCCGGCACTGGGCGCACTTCAGGCCATCGAAGCCGCTGGTCGTCAGAACGAAGGCATCGTGATCGTGGGCATTGATGCGAATCCGCAGGCGCTGGATGCCATCGCCGCTGGTGGCAACTTCGAGGCCTCCGTCGCGCAGAACTTCGCCGGCATCGGCGCGGCGACTGCCGACGCGGTAGCCCGTCAGTTGGCTGGCGAAACCATCAATCAGGGCGTGATCTACGTCCCCACCACGCTCGTGACCATCGCAAACGTGGCGGATTTTCAGTAAGTTCTGCATCACTCCAGATGAGGGCGGGGGCGACTTCTGCCCTCATCTGAAACAAGCCGCGTGAGACAAACCGCGCCCACCGCGAAAATGGTTATGCAATGATGGCCTCTCCTCTGTTACTCGTCACCCATGCCACTAAAACCTATGGCAGCAACCGTGCGCTCAGTGATGCGCGGCTCGAAATCCTACCCGGTCAGGTTCACGCGCTGATGGGCGAAAATGGCGCAGGTAAAAGCACGCTCATCAAGATTCTTGCCGGAGTGGTCACGCCCGACAGCGCCGAAATCGCGCTCTCCGGTCAGCCTGTTACCATCCACAGCCCGCAGGATGCGTTCAACGCGGGTTTGCGCTTCATTCACCAAGAACTGAACATCGTCCCGCAGTTATCGGCGGCTGAAAACATTTTCGTCAGCCTGCCCTACCCTCGCCGCGCCGGGTTTCTGGTGGATTGGCCGACGCTGTACCGGGACGCACAAGACCTGCTGGCGCATCTGGGTATCCACCATATTGACCCGCGACAGAAGGCAGCACGACTAAGTCCCGGCGACCAGATGCTCATCAAGATCGCCAGCGCCTTCTGGGGGGCAGATCGCGCCGCCGCCTCGGTGTACGTGATGGACGAACCCACCGCCGCGCTAACAGGCGACGAAACCGAGCGCCTATTCAAAGTCATCCGGGAACTTCAGAACAAAGGCTGTGGCATCCTGTATGTCACCCACCGGATGCGGGAAGTATTCGAGATTTGCGACACCGTGACGGTCATGCGCGATGGCCGTGTGGTGGAAACCCGTCCGGTTCAAAGCACCACCCAGAGCGACCTGATCCGGCTGATGACCGGACGCGACATCGAGCAAGCCTATCCGCCGCGCAGCGTTCCAGTGGGGACAGCCGTCACGCTAGATGTACGCGACCTCTCCACCCGCGAGATCAGCGGAATCCAGTTTGAGCTGCGGGCGGGCGAAATTCTGGGTGTTGCAGGGCTGACGGGCGCGGGACGCAGCGAACTATTGGCCGCGCTGATGGGGGCGGAACGGCGGCTAACGCATGATATCCGGCTGGACGGTGCGCCGCTGCCGCCACTTGACCCCACCCGCGCATGGGAGCGTGGCTTCGCCTATGTGCCGGAGGAACGGCGCACACAAGGGTTGATGCTCTCGCGCAGCATTCAAGACAATATCACGCTGCCGCACCTGCAAACCCTCAGCAGAGGCGGCATGTTCCTGAACCGCACCTCCGAAAAGCAGGTTTCGGCGGAGATGGGCAAAGCCGTTCAGATCAAATCCACCGGAACAGGGCAGACCACACGCCAACTCAGCGGCGGCAACCAGCAAAAAGTGTTGTTCGCACGGGCGCTGGTGCAAACGCCGCGTGTGTTATTACTGGACGAGCCAACGCGGGGCGTGGATGTGGGCGCGAAATACGACATTTACACGCTGATCCGGCAAATCAGCACACGGGGCGCGGCGGTCATCGTGGCCTCGTCCGACCTCGGCGAACTGCTCGGCCTGTGTGACCGCATACTGGTGATGCGGAAGCGCCGCCAGTCGGCGCTGGTGAATGCCGCCGGAATGACCGCGCAGGAGTTACTCACCCTGTGCTATGACGAAGTGGGTTAGAACCCGACAAGAACGGAGACAGGTATGGTGTCAACTCAAGCACAGCTAGGCCGCTGGTTGCGCCGTTCGGGAACGCTGATCGGATTTGTGGTGGTGATCGTCTATTTCACCCTCAACATCCCCAACACTTTTCTGACGCTCCCCAACTGGCTGAACATCACGCAACAAATCAGTATGCTGGGCGTGGTGGCATTCACCATGACGTTTGTG
>CAIVEA010000498.1 GCA_903904765.1 uncultured Chloroflexota bacterium | reverse complement strand
TCTGGTTTCGTCTGATGGGAATGTACTTGCGGCTCACCGCTGGTTGCCGAGTGCGAAGCATGATGCACCTCTCATGATCCGTGAACTGGTGGCGCATTTGCTTCGGCTTGCGCGAGAATATCAGATAGATCGTCGTCGTATTGTGGGACTAGGTGCATCTGTTGCAGGCGAACTGGACGCAAACAACGGTTATTTGTATGATGCCGTTAATTTAGGCTGGCGTGAACTACGCTTGGCAGATTTGCTTGAAGCTGAAGCCGGTATGCCCGCCTTAATCGAAATGGATGCTCATGCGGCGGTGATAGGCGAATCGTGGCTGGGACTAGGGCAACATGCGCGTAATTTAGCGCTTATCATCGTGGGTACTGGCATTGGCGCCGGGTTGATTCTGGGTGGCGAAGTCTACCGGGGCAACGATGGCTTAGCTGGCGAATTCGGTCACACCTGTGTGCAAATGAATGGCCCTATATGCGGTTGCGGGCGGTTTGGCTGTGTCGAAGCGATGGCCTCCGGTACAGCGATTGCGGCGGCAGCACACGCAGCGGTTCATCGGGGTGCGAACAGCGTTTTAGGCGCTACTTTATCGAACGGGCAGTTGACCGCTTCCGATGTGTTTGGTGCAGCACGTCAGGGAGATGCTTGTGCAGCAGCAATTGTCCGTGATGCTGGGCGGGCGCTGGCAACTGCAATTACTAATCTGATTCATTTGCTGTCGCCAGAGTGGATTGTTTTGAGTGGTGGGGTAGCTATCAACAATGGTGATCTGCTGTTGCCGATAGTACAGGCTGGCGTTGATCTTGAATTGGGATATTGGGCGCGTCGCAAACCTCATCCCATCGTCGTCTCAAAATTAGGTGATGATGGCGGTTTACTTGGAGTAGCGCGGCGCGTATTTGAGCGAGTGTAAACTTATGCGGGTGATTGATCGAGAAAATACTGTAGATCAGCAGGTAGCAATTCTGCGCCTGTTGAGAAGGAACGGTTCACAGACGCGCCGTCAGTTATCCGATACATCAGGGCATAGTCTGTCGTTGATTCGCCAACTTACGCACGACTTAGCAGATCATGGTTACATTAGTTCTCATGGAATCGCGCCACTGGATGGTGCGGGGCGTCCTTCCCTATTATGGTCTATTGTCCCCGAAAGTTGCTATGCTGTCGGACTGGATGTCGGCGGTATAACCACCCGTTTAGTCGTGCTGGATGCTCTTGGTCATGTTGTACTCAGTCAGAAGACACCGACTGTACAGGCCACTAGCGCCTCTGCGCTGCTGGATCATCTTGTCGATAGCATCGGTCTGGTATTCCAGAAGCTAGGAGGACAGCGCCAGCAACTGCGAGGTTTAGGCGTAGCATTCAGCGCCTTTGTGGATTTTCGGCATGGACAATCCCTCCAAGCGCCAAATATCGCCTATGCCGAGTCGTTACCGATTCAAGAGCATCTCGAACATGCAGTGGGGTTGCCAGTACTCGTAGATGATAGTTCCCGTGCCATGGCAATTGCCGAAATGCACTATGGAGTGGCACGCAACAGCGATACATTTCTGTGTGTCAATGTAGGGGCAGGTATTGGCTCCGGCGTGGTGATAGCTAGAACTCTTTACCGGGGGACGCGCGGATTGGCTGGCGAAATTGGTCACATTCCGCTGCTTCTTAATGGCCCTCGTTGCCGATGTGGGGGCAGTGGTTGTCTAGAGACGCTCGCTTCGGGTAGTGCTATTGCCAACAGGGCACGTTACCTTCTGGAACACCGCAGTTACTCACGTTTAAGTGAATTATGCCAGAATGATCCTGCAAAAATCACAGCCAAGTTGATCACAACAGCGGCTCTAGAAGGCGATTCTATGGCGTTGAGCTTACTTGAAGAAGCTGGGGTGTGGCTGGGGATGGGAATCGCCACCGCAGTGAACCTGTATTCACCCGATATGGTTGTGCTCACCGGTGGCGTGATGCGCCAGAATAACTTGCTGCTTTCGATTGTGCAACGTGAAGTAGATCGACATGTCTTGAAGCAGCTACCACGACCATTTCCGATCGTACTGACTGAACTCGATGAGATGCAAGGCGCACTCGGGGCAGCCACGTTGATTCTGGATACAGAATACGCACAGGGCTTTGGAGAACGGCTATTACGTCAGGACACTTAAAGTCCAAGCAGCAACGCCTTCATTCGCTCGTTAGCCCTTTTTCGAGCAAGTTTCGCCGTAGTTGAGGCTTGTCAATTTTACCAAGCGGAGTCAGCGGTAGTGATGGTTGAATCAAAATCAGACGAGGAATCTTATATTCTGCCAGACCTTCTACACAATGCTGGCGTATTTCTTCTGGCGTAATCTCACTATCAGAGAGCGGTGTGACACAGGCCACACCCACTTCGCCCATGATTGTATCCGCCATCCCCATGACCGCTACCAGCGCTACC
>CAIVEA010000497.1 GCA_903904765.1 uncultured Chloroflexota bacterium | reverse complement strand
TTGGGCGATGTCGGTGCGGTTCAGGCGTGGCAGTTTAAGATGATGCGCGCCGGGGAATTCGTCCATCAGCCCCGGTAACTCGTCGTCGCGGTAGCTTATCACTGCCACCACAGCCATGTGGTGAATGCTCTCTTGCAGCCGCCGCACCATCTCCAGCCCTTCGCCCGTGTCCCATTGTGCATCCTCAAGGATGAGCAGTAGCGGTTGGGTTTGTTGCGTCAGACAGTGATACAGCGAGGCGAATAGGCGCTGCAACCCCGCTGTTTCGCTCAATGGGGGCAGTTCGCTCACCGCCTGCTCGGTCAGCATCTCCACATCCGGCACGATTTCCTTCAGGGCGCTGGCTTGCAGAAGGTCGAGGTCGCTAGTCAGCGCCAGTCGCCGTGCCGGTTCGCGCCACATCTGGTAAGGCAGGCCACCACCCTGTACCGCGCCACCGCGCAGCACCAGTGCGCCGTCAATCATGGCCTGCGTCCGCAATTCTTCCAGCAGGCGCGATTTGCCCACGCCGCTTTCACCGCCCACCAGCCACAGGCTGCCTTTGCCGCAGTGGATCGCTTCATGCAGCGCCTGCCGCAACCACGCCATCTCGCTCTCGCGCCCGACGAAGCTGGCCGCTTGCAAGAAACTTTCGCGGATGTGGTTCGTTTCTGGCGCGATGGGCAGATCGGCAGCTTCCATCAGCGCAGTCATGGCGCAGGTGGCATCTGGATAGCGGTCTTGCGGGTCTTTGCTCAACAGCCGCGCAATCCAGTGGGCGACATGCGCCGAGCTTTCCAGTGCCGAGAGATCCGGCGGGTCGCTGAGGACGGCGCGAATGGTGGCGGTGGTGTCGTTCGTCCAGAACGGATGCCGCCCCGCGAACATCTCGTAGGCGATCACGCCCACCGCGTATAGGTCGGATTGAATCGAAGAGGGGTAGCCTTGCAACACTTCCGGCGCGATATAGGCCAGCGTGCCGGCGAACCCCGGATGAGCGAAACTGCTGGCTGCCGATAGCCCGAAATCCACCACGCGCACCTCGCGTCGGTAAACCAGCACATTCGCCGGTTTCAGGTCGCGGTGCAGGATGCCGCGCCGATGCAAATAAGCCAGTGCTTGCAGCGTTTGCGCCAGCATCTCGATCTGCTGGGCATAGTCCAGCGTGGGGACAGCCTGCAACAGCGATTGGGCGTTTTCGAGCAGTTCCATCGTGAAGTAGGGTAGATTGCTCTCGAAGCCGTAGTCCAGCACGCTCACGATATGGGGATGGCGCAGCGAGGCCAGCGTCTTGAACTCCTGCGCCAGCGCCCGGCGCATGTCAATCAGGTTGGTGTTCGCCAGCGTGTCCGATTCAAGGTTCTCGGTGGTGGGCTTCACTTGTTTCAGGGCAATGCGCTGTCCGGTCAGCCGGTCATGAGCAATCCACACGGTACCCATGCCGCCTTCGCCGAGCTTATCGAGAAATTCATACCGTTTTCGCGGTGTTGCCATGATCGTGAAGCAGTCTTACCCCTAAACCCTACAGGAAGTGTATAACAAGATTGTCATATTGGGAACGATTTACATGAATTATTCAGAAACCTATAAAACCGATGTAAATACCTTCGCTCAAATAACAGGTACAACCCTTTACAGTTTAGCTGAACTATAGATTATTAGAAGGTACGAAAATAGCATCTCTTGATGACTAGTATTGATATTACACAAACACTGTTGAAATCATATTGCATCTAGCTTGAAACGTTGCCGCCACCCGTGTGTTGTTGGCTGCCCTTATACGTGTCCGTACTAGCCCCTATAGAACACACCTAGTTGAATGTGAAATCACAAACGTATCCATTAATTGAACGGTACTTGGGGGGGATATGGCGGCGGTGAAGGGAGTGCTACAGTGATAAAGATGGTTTGAAAAGCGATACAACAGGAGGTGTGAACGCCATGAGTACAGGCGGGATGATACTGGTGATCTTGGCGGTGATTGGCTATTTCGCGTTTCTACCCGCGATGGTGGTCGTTTTTAGCATGACTGATGAAGAGTTATTTGCAGAGGATAGTGATCTTCGTTGGAAGCGAGTCTATTGGGCGGGAGTTGTTGCGAGCTTGTTGGCGCTGTATTTGATCTACCGTATGTCCCACATGGGGTGATTGGGATGCTCGAGTCGTTCGAGACGAGTTGAAAAGCGATTCAACCGGAGGTGCGAACACCATGAGTATAGGGAACATAGTGCTGGTAATTGTGGCGCTCATTGGCTATTTCGCGCTTTTCCCTGCGATGGTGGTCAGCTTGTGGCTGGAAGAAGAAGGCCGATTTGATGAAGCGGATTATACTTGGCGGCGGGTTTATTGGGTTGGGTTTGTTGCAAGCCTGACCGCGGTGGTTTTGATTATGTATATGCCATGACATGTAGTAGGTATACCCCGCCCCCGCCGAACTTTCACCCCGTTTTACACCTATCAAACAGTCGCCAATGGACTGTGAGCAGCCATTATTCATGTGTACACTAACCCTGTTTGGGATGCTCTCAATTTGGCTCATCAGAAGGGATGCAACATGGAAAATAGAATCTTGGGCGCTTCTGGCCTGAATGTACCCGTCCTCAGCTTCGGCACGGCGACATTCGGCGGCAGTCATCCGTTCTTCGGCAAGTGGGGCAATAGCGACGTGGCGGAGGCGAAGCGGTTGGTGGACATCTGCATGGATGCGGGTGCAAACCTGTTCGACACCGCCGATGTGTATTCCGCCGGTCAGTCGGAGGAAATTCTGGGCGAGGCTATCAAAGGTCGGC
>CAIVEA010000496.1 GCA_903904765.1 uncultured Chloroflexota bacterium | reverse complement strand
GCCTGCGCCGCCGCCACCCGCGCCACATGCAGCCACAACCCCGGCTCGGCTTCCAGCGTTCCCTCTGCCCCAATCATACCATAATCGAGTTCTTCCCCGTCGTTTTTGGCAGAAAGCGCCAAACCTTCGCGCAGTTCTCCCGCCCAACACGCATAACACGGCCCGTCGTAGGGGTGTATCACCACTGCGTCCCCGCCTTCGCCGCGCTCGTACACGCCCGCGTACACGGCGGGCAAGCGGCGCTCCAGACAGGCTTGGTTCAGCACATACTTGGGGTTTTCGCCATCCACGCCGCACACCAGCAAATCGAGGCCGTCCAGCGCGTCCAAATGGGCTTCGATGCGCCCCACCCGCACTTCGATCTCGGCCTCCGGGTTGCGCTGCCGGATCAAATCGGCCACCGCTTCGGCCTTCGGCTGACCGATGTAGCGCCGATCTGCCACATGCCGCGCCACGTTGGTTTCTTCCAGCACGTCGGAGTCCACCAGCATGAAGCGCCCCACGCCACTCATGGCGAGGCTGAGCGCCACAAAGCCACCGCCCGACCCCAGCCCGACCACGCCCACGCGCTTGCGCCGCAGCAGGCCGAGGTTGTCGCTGCCGATCAGACGCTCGATTCGATCTAAGTTCATGGCTGCGCCTCCGACCCGCTGGAGCGCATCTCCAGCGCCTCTTCCAGCGCGAACAGGTAATCAATCAAATAGCGGTTCTCATTCCACGTCCAACCGGCGGGATCGTCTACGGATTTGGACACCGCCCAGAGCGCCTCGAACACCGCGTACAGGTCATCATCCGGCTTGATCTCTGGCGCAGGCGCGACCCGTGCGGCTGGTGGCTTGGCAGGGTAATCGTGAGGCGTGACCAGCAGCAGCACCTTCTCCGCACCCACCCGCGCCGTCAGGAAACACACATCCAGTGGCGGCTTCCCGTCCGCCTCCCACAGCACCAACGTGGCGAACAGGTTGTCCGCCGTCAGCCGTTGATATTCGGCTTTGAAACGCACCTCGTTCGCCAAGTGCCACGGATAATCCGCCAGCGCGGGCAGTTGCGAATCGGGGTATACGCTGGGGACGACGGGTAGGAAATCGCGGGTGTGGCGGTCAATGTACCAGAAATCCACGCGCATCATCTGGTCGCCACCCTGCGGGACAGCCACCTCATTACCCGCGCCGCCCACCGCCGTCACCGAGGATGCGGTATAACCCTGCGTCACGATGGGCGCGAGCAGGAAGTCCATGCCGTTATCGGGATCATCAATCCAGTGACGGGCGGTCATCAGATCACCCTGACTGGGCTGGATCATGTCGCCGGGCTGCTTGTGCCAGTCGCCCAAGTAGCGCAGCGGCACTTGCCACTTGTCCGCCAGTTTCGCGCCCGTGCTGTCGTAGCCATGCTCACGGCAGACGCGCCAGTTCTCTTGCAGCCACCATACCAGCTCATCCTGCCGATCATCGCCCTGCTGAAAGGTTGCCCACTGGCGCACGGCGCTCTCATCCGGCGCGATGGTGTCGAGGATGTACAACGTGGGGATGCCGCCGTGTGCGCCCGGAACGAGCAGGCCAACCATCGCCTCGCCCGTTTCGTCCTCCAGATAGTGCTGCGCGGCTTTCGCCATCTTGTCAATCACACGCTGCGCCACGACCAGATTCGGCACGCCCCGGCGCATCAGATGTAGTGGATTCACGCTTGCACCTTCTCCTCTGCCTTCATCGCCCTGCCCGGTTAGCGGAAGCGCGGCGAAATAGGCGTATTGGGGTCTACCCGTTCCTCCACGCCCGGCCAATCGCCGGTAGTGCGCCATGTGTAGTAGGCGTACAACCATTGCACCGCCCACGCCGCCACCGTCACCGCTGTGGATTTGCCGGGATTCCAGCCATACTGTGTGCCGTCTTTAGGGTTGAACAGGCACAACTGACCGTCCTCGTACTGGTGCTTCTCGCTGTAGATGCGCGGACGCAGGCAGTAGGCCTCGGCGGGGCGGTTGGGATATTCGTTGGGATACAAAATCTTCAGCTTGTGCTGGCGCATGTCGGGCGTGGTCAGAATGTTGAGGTTGACCTCCACCGTGCCTTCCCAGTACAACTGTCCCAGCGTGGGGACGACCAGCTTAAACGTTTCGTTGAATGTGGCGCGCATGGCTTCGACTTCCAACCGCAAGCGCGGCGAGACATCCGATCGCGTCCCCCACCAGAGTGCCATTGCTCATCCTTACTCCACACTTGTGCAGACCGACAGCCTCTATTTTAGCACCACTCGCGCCGCCACCACCCCCGAACCTGCGGGGGAACGCATCACTCACTCTGTATACGCAGCGCCGGGGGACGGGGTTGCGGGGGATGGGGGGCGCGAAAAACTATCTAATGGAGCGATTGCCCGATAGATAGTCAATCACTTGGTTGGTTTTGCGCGAGGCCGTTTGCCACTACCGGGTATCTGATCGTCTATTCCCAAAATAAGTACCGGAATGTCTATGTTGGAAACACCCCGGTTTTCCAGATCCCATACAAACTGTTCAAAATAAGAAACCCCGGATGACATCTGCGAAGCGAAGCGTTTCACAGGCACAACTTCAATGCCCGCATCAATAATGCCCAGATTCCGAAAGATAGTCATTTTGGCGGCAACGTTATAAACCATAAACGAATACTTCCCGAACTGGACTTCAATTCCCAATTTTTCTTTCACGAAATCCATTTCACGGAAACCGCTTTTCGCAGTGGTCGCGGCTGCATATTCTGGCGTGTAGTACGCTTGTGAATACTGGC
>CAIVEA010000495.1 GCA_903904765.1 uncultured Chloroflexota bacterium | reverse complement strand
GCATCCGCCAGCGTGACCAGCAGTTGCAACTGGGTGATCTTGTCGCCCAGTTCTTCCGCCAGTGCGATTCCGCGTGTGGCATGCAATACCGCCGCGCTGGAGTTCTCGGTTTTGACCATCAGCGCCGAGAGGATGTCCAGCACATCCAGCATCTCAGCCTTTTTGCCGAGCGTTTCATAAGCCGTTAGCGCCTCGTCATAGCTGCTGATGGCTTCCACTTCCATATCGTTCCGCGCCTGATATTCGCCCAACTGCTTGAGCAATGTCACCTGCTGCACCAGATCATTGCTCTGCTTGGCAGCACGCAGCGCATTTTGCAGGCGGGTTTGTTCGTCCATCGGGACGGCAGGCACAGGCAAACCCGCAGCGGTATCGGTCTGGTCGTCCTCCGGCAGCGCGTCGTCCTCGTCTTGATTCTCGTCGTCGTCCAGCGCATCTTCTTCTAGATCGAGCAGCGAAGGCGAGGCGGCCAGACCGCGCACAGTATCGCCCTCCTCCAGATCGTTGCTCAGAATCGCGTCGTTATCCTCGTCTTCGTCAAAATCCACTTCCAGATCGTCGTCTTCATCCCCTTCATCGTCCGCGTCGTCTTCGGCGATAAAAGCATCCTCCGGCGCGGGCATGGTGGGCGGTGGTGGCGCTGGCGGGGCGGGATAGGCTGGGAACGCGGTGGTGAAACTGGAGGATAGTTCGCGCAGTTTGAGCAGTTCGTACACAAACCCGCGACTCTGCACAAAGTCGCCAGCCTGCATCAGGCCGACCACTATCTGATTGACCAGATCGCGTTCGCCCTGTTCGGCGCTCCATTTGGCCGCCGCGATGATCATTTCCATCTCCGCAGCCAGTCGCTCGTGGGCGGCGGGTGTGTTGGCGCTGTACTTCTTGACGAAGGCCAGCACTGCATCCCGCGCCTTGTTCTGGAGCATGTCCAGCCGTCCCTGCGAACGCAGCCACGTCAGCATGAAGGTCTGCGTAATCTCGTGCAGGCGGTACACGGGCGATCCGGCGCGGGTGAAACGCTCCACCAGATTGTTCTGCGCCAGCAAGTTCATCACCTGTTCGATGGTCGGTTGCGGCGCGTTCGCCATCGTCGCCAGCAGTTCCGCCGACACGCCCACGCCGAAGGTTGCGCCCATCAGCAGCATCACGCCTTGCAGGGCGCTGTTCAACGATTTGAAGGCAATGGTCAGCGCCAACAGAGGCGGAGTCGCGCCTGCGCTGCTGGGTATCTTCTCGAAGGCCGTCAGATAATCGTGCGGCGATTGTTTGCTCACGCGCAGCGTCCCAGCGGCCACCGACAGCGCGAACGGGATGGTGTCGAGGATGCTGGTTAGTTCGTCCAGTTCGGTTTCCAGCCCGTCCGCGGGCAGGCCGGCTTCATGGCGCAGCATGAGCATGGCGGCTTTGGCTTCCAGTTTCGGCACTTCCACCGGAGTCCATGCGCCTTCGATCAGGTCTTTGGAGAGGATGAGCGCGGGCAACCCCGCCCCGCAGCGTGCGATGAATTCGGCACTCGCGGCGCTCTGCTTGCCGTCCAGCACCAACAGCGGCTTGCCCGCCGTCAGCGAACTGGCTGCGCCCGCCACCATCCCCAGCGGGTTCTGGGCGGATTTGATTTCCGGCACATCGTAGGCGCGTCCCACGCGGGTAATCAACTGCTCCAAGGTGGGGTCGTTCACGTTCAGCCACAACGCGCCGCCCGTCAGTTCGGTGTAGGCGCTGGCGAGCGTGGCGGCCAGCGCCGTCTTGCCAATGCCAGATGCACCGTACAGTAGCACGGCTTTGTTGCTTTTCAGGTGGCTATACACTTGTGCCAGCAGGTTCTCGCGGCCAGCAATTTTGCCCGGTAGGGCTACAGGGAGCGCCGCCGCCTGATGCGCGGGTGCTTCGTGAGAGGGATTTTCCGCCATAAGATCACGCCCTATTGCTTTGATTTTCACGCAATGTTTCAGAAAAAAGTATAGACGTGAACGCGCCTGTTGCCAAATAAGGCGGTGCGTGGTCTGCCGAATCAAAAGCGCCCCGTGTGAGGGGGCGCTGATGGGGTCAGGGTTGCTTACGCTTCGGGCGGCGGGACAGGCAGGCTGTCGGCGGGGGTGTCCTTCCACTTCGCGCCTTCGTCCGCCAGCATGATCGGGATACCTGCGCGGATGGGGTACTTGTAACCGGAGTCGGCGCAGACCAACCAGCAGCCCTTCACCAGTTCCAGCCGTCCGGGGTCGCTGCCTTTGCTCTTATCATGCACGGCCACCGGGCAGCGCAAAATTTTCAGCATTTCGGGATCCATCGGGGTGCTTTCAGCCATCGCACATCCTCGTTTCAATTCGGCTTCACATGCGGCTAAGTATAGAACGCGCCCCGATGTGCGTCAATGCGCCGCAACCAGCGGTTGACACCTGTCTTGTATCTTGCTAGAATCTCTGTCAATACATGTTTTACAAAACACTTTTTTCATCGTTGCAAGAGGTTGTTGGCAGTACGGTCAGACCGGGTCTTGCACGGCAAGACCTCTGAACCGTGTCAGGCCCTGACGGGAGCAGCACTAAGGAGTACTTCTTGGGTGTTGCAGGCAACCCGGCCTGATCGCACTGCCAACAACTTTTTGTTTTCCCTCCGTTTCGTATCAGCCCCGCCTCCCTCGTGGTAAAATGAATGCCTATGCTGGACAAATCGGTTTTGCCACCCCCTGACGTATCCCGCCGTCGTACCCCGACCCGCTGGCCGGTAGTGCTGCTGGCGATAGGCGCTGGCCTCACGAGTTGCGTGCTGGCCTGTATGCTGTTGCTGGTACTCACGCTGTTTCGCCCGCAGACTCCGGTTCCGCTGACGTTGGTGGTGGAAGGTGTTTCCTATCCGGCGGAAACCACCGCCGCGACAGTGGGCGAGATGCTCATTGAACTGAACGTCCCCGTGCAACCGGACGACATCGTTTCGCCCGATCAGCAAACGCCCATCACAGCCGATATGCAGGTTCAGATTACTCGCGCCCGCCTCGTCTCACTGGTGGTGGATGGCACAGAACAAACCCTTCAAACCCGATTCGACAATCCGCTGGATATTCTCAAAGCAGCGCAAATCAGCCTGACTGATTCCGATCGGGTACGAGTGGATGGCACAGCCGTTCAGATGATGGACTTGCTGGTGTGGCCTGTGCCCGTTACGCGCATCGAAGT
>CAIVEA010000494.1 GCA_903904765.1 uncultured Chloroflexota bacterium | reverse complement strand
CTGGGCGATTTCCGGGCCGGCCGCGTGCCGGGCCCTGTGGAGCCTGTTCTGAAGCAGTCGCGGCAAGACCTCGACCACGATCTGC
The DNA here is from genome assembly GCA_903904765.1 of uncultured Chloroflexota bacterium. The sequence goes on along the minus strand of CAIVEA010000494.1, from coordinate 15,760 downwards.
GAGGCCAACCCGCGATGTACCGAGGGCGCAGAGGCCGACGTACCCAGAAAAACCAGTTCAAACATCCACACGCTCATTTCCACTTAAAGCGACCCTGCGCCGCCGCGTCAGACAGCGGGCATGTGGCATTGTAGCAGAGGTTGGCCGTTAACGGATGACGTTTATTTGACCGATGAACAGGCGCGTCCCGCGTTCTTGATCGCCATCCATCACCGCCAACCGCCCCTTATCACCGTCCCGAAATGCGCCGATAGACACGTCATAGATTCCGGCAGGGATGGAGTAGGGCAGCGGGACAAAGGTGATCTGGATGAACACATCGCGGTTTTGCAGTTGGCTCACATTCACGCTGATCGTGTCGTTCTGGGCGACGATGGCTGCCGGATCGGACAGGATGTGCGTGAACAGGCGCAGGTCGGAGGGGACTTTGCCATCCACGCGCCAGTAAGTGACAACCCGCACCACGCTCCCCGGCGTATAGGAGGTTTCGTCCAGCTTTTCGTAGCCGAGGAAGGCGATATTCCCACCGAAGCGCACGGGTGGCGCGGCGACGCTTGTTCCGCCCGGCGATTCGGGCGCATAGGCAGCGGGGGCAGTGGTTGTGAACTTGCCCACCACATCTGCCAGCGCATCGTTCGCCCGCAGCACCACCACGCTATCGCGTGGCAGGTCGGTATCCGTCAGCACCGTGCCGCGATTCATCCAGTTCCGCAGGGCGGGCTGCATGGAGGTGAGCGTGTCCGGTTCGGGCATGATGATTTGCTGCTTCATGCCGCCGTTGACGAAAATCATGCCTGTGCCGCAGTCGGCAAAGCGCAGGGAAATATCTTTGCGGTTCATCATCAACAGGAGCAGGTCGCTGCTGTTGAAGGTTTGCGTGCCATTACCATCGCCTGCTTCCGAGCGCGGCGCGGTGCAGATGACGGTGGGGATGTGGTCAGCCGTCCGGTCAAGGTAATCGGCCAATTGCCCGCTGCGGCTGTTATAGGCGACCTGCGTTTCCGGCAGGTTAGGCCAGTGTTCAAACACGTCCCGCCCCGTCCAGTACAGGTTGAAGCCGAACAACGCAATCAGCGCCAACCCGGTCAGCCAACTGCGCCCCCGCGTCAACTGTTGCATCAGCCCATTGAAGCCGAGGCCGAAGAATAGCGCCAGCAGCGGCATGAGCGCCGCCACAGTCAGGAAGTTGGGGCTGTCGGAGGCCAGCAACGCAGAGGGCAGCAGAATCACGCCGGCAATCAGCGGCAGTGCGTAACGCGGGCTGCGCCAACCGCGCACGGCGATCAGTACGCCAAACAGCACACATAAGCCGCTGAACAGGTCTATCAACGGGCGATCCGGTAGGTTATGCGCCGGATTCGGGTCGCCGCTGAACAGGATGCCGTTCAGCGTGTTGATGGACGAGGTGAACGGGTCTTTTTGCAGGACATTGTAGGCTTCAAACACCCGTGCTGCGCCGCTGAGTTGCGGCAAGCGGATGCTGGAGATGACATAGGGCATGGCGACAATAGCCGTGAGCAAGACGCTGAACAACAGGTAGCTGTAGGTCTGGCGCGTCATGCGTTCACTGCTGACGATCAGGCGCACAGGCAGATGCGGCAGCAGCTTATAGCCGGAGGTCTGACCTTTGCTGCGCGGACGGTAGGTCAGTCGGTACAGGATGAATACCACGCTGAACAGGATGATGAAAAAGTGGACGGGGTGCAAGTAGAAGCCGATGCCGAGCAACAGGCCGAGCGCAGCGAAAGCCGTGTTCAGCGGGATGAGAGGGTGCAAATCGCGGTATGCGCCCATTGTGCGTGCCAGCATGAGCAGCACTGCGGCCACCAGCGCGGGAAGCAACGTTTCGCGCCCGACCTGCCGCGACAGCACGATCATCCACATATTCAGCGCCAGCAGGCCGAGCGCCGCCACTGCCGCCATCGGGCCGAACAGCCGCGCCGCCAGCGCGTACACCAGCGCCAGCGCCAGCATTCCCGCCCACAGCCCCAGCAGATCGAACCCCAGCGTGCCGTTACCCATCACGCTGGTGATGATGGTCTGAAGGGCGTGGTACAGCCCTTCGCGCCCTTCGCCGCCCAGATTGTAGAAGACCTCAATATCGCCTTGACGGATGGTTTCTGTCACCTGCACGTCCACGATTTCGCCCGCGTGCAGACCTGCCGGGAGCGTCGAAAACTGCCACATTCGCAGCCCTGCCCCTATCATTAGGAGCATAACCGCCAGCGCAAAGCCCACTCGGTTCGACACTCTGGCACTCCTCACCGCGCCTGCTTCAAAAGTCAGCGCGGGTTGTGTGATTTCCAATAAAAGGTCTTGTTAAAGGGCAGTTGCCCACGCGGTAAAGCCTAGCACCGCGATTCCCAGCGCCACGTTCAACCACGTCAGGCGCACTTCCCGCCGCCGTAGGCGTTCCCATTCGGCAGGATCGCCTTTGCCACGTTCCAGTTGCATAGTGGCGCGTTCAAGGGCGGGCGTAACGGCGTATTGCAGCACCAGCCCGCACAGCACCATGCCCACGATGGCGAGGTGCTTGAGCAGCATCACCTTGCTCCACTCGTTATCGAAGGTCAACGTGCCGTCATAGTTCGGGTCGAACGACATCTGAATGAATCCGGTCATCACCAGCACCACGAGGCTGAAGTTGGTCAGCGGGGCGAAGCGTTTACGGATGCGCGTGAGCAGGCTGAACCACGCGGGATTATGCTCCAGCACACGGCGCGTCTCCGGCCACACGAACAGGGTGAGCGTGACCAGCCCGCCAATCCACACCACAGTGGCGATCAGGTGGAAGAAGTAGCTAAGAACAAGGGGTAACTGGGACAATGCCAAGTGCCTCCGGGCTATCGGGAGCGCGTGCAGGAATCACGCGGTCGCCGCAGTATTTCGCCATATTCGCCATGTCTATAAACGTTTGCCCCATCCACCCGTCGCCGCGTGTGATGCTCCACCAGTATTCCTCACGGTCAGGTGTCCACGACGGGTCGGGTAGGTAGATGGACGACATCAACCCCACCCATGGTCGCCAGTGTTCGGCGGCGTACTGGTAAGCCGCCACCATATTCCGCGCCTGTTGTTCGGGCGTGACCGCGAACCACGCATAATCGGGGTTCGTGCCGGGGTCTGTCGTCCAGCCGAGTTCAAGTATAGCAACCTGACGGGCAGAATCGCCATTTTTCACCATAATTCGTCGTAAATCTTCAATGCGCCGGAAGGTCGCCCACCGTCCGCGCCCCTGTTGTTCAGCCTCATCGGGTCCCAGTTCGGGGGCAGAGTAACCGGGGGCGTGCATCCCCACCACATCCACATATTGCTGGAAGTGCGCGGCATACAACTGCTGGAGGTAGATGTCGTCTGGCGTGGCCTGCGGGCTGTACGTTCCGGTAGGCGAAAGGCCAGCCGAGATCAGGATAGCATCGGGGTCGGCGGCGCGAATGGCCTCGCTGCACGCTTTGAGCAACCCGACATAACCCGCCGCATCCGGTGGACGGTTGCCCCATTCGCGGGTCAGGTTCGGCTCGTTCCAGATTTGATAGGCGGCGATGCGGCCTTTGTAACGCGCAGCCAGCGTGCCGCAAAAGGCGCTCATATCCGCTATATCATCCGGCGGCGAGTCATGGAAATCCACATCCTTTTGGCCTGTGTTGCCGGGATGCGACCAGTCCGGCGCATCGCTCAACCGCGCTACCAGTTTCAGCCCTTTGGCCTGCACCTCGTCCACAATCTGATCGGCGCGGGCGAAATCCCACAGGCCGCGCTGCGGCTCAAGGTCTGACCATGCGAAAATCTGCTTAACGTGGCTGAAGACCATCAGTCGCGTCCAGTCCAGATAGAGCGATCCGATATGATAATCCCACCATAGGAAGGCTTGAATACCATAGGTGAGCGAGGTGAAAGGTGGGTTCACCACCGCCGCCCCGTCGAAGGGGTCATCCGGTTGCTGCACCCGGCTGTAGAGGATGAGCGCGGCGGATAGTGCCGCAACCAGTGTGAGGACGAATTTCACTCGCAATCCGCGCATACGGTCTCGATTTCTGCTGGTATCGTTGATGCACAAGGGGGCTGTAGAAGCCCCCATAAGCATCAAGTTAAGTTTGAATAAGTCCCCACCCCAACTCCGTCCCATGCATGAGGAAGGGAACAAGGGGCGGGGATAGGGGACTCTTGCAGTCTAGGGTGTCTGGTTGGCCTTGCTCCACTGGATGATGGCATCATACGCCGGACGGAATACCCAGTCTTTGCCGATGATCGAGTACGGCACGTTGTCGTTATCCGTCGCCCAACCCGCCTGCGGACCGTAGTTGAAGTTCCAGATGAACGCCAGCCAGATCGTGTTCCAGCTTTTCATCTCGTCCATCGCCTTCACGATGAAATCGGCCTGCTCTTGCAGGGTGTTGTCGTTGGCGAACTCGAAGCCCGGCGGGTAGCCGCCCAAATCCTCGGTGGATGCCCAGCCGAACTCGGTCACGCACAACTTCTGCTGCCCGTTCGCCAGCGCGATCTTGTTGGAGTAGGTTTGCAACGTGCTGTAGAAGCTCCAGCTATGGTGCGGGTTATCGAATGGCCCCCGGAACGAAGCCGTCGGGTCATTCGGCACTTGATCCCACGGCAGATCCGGGCCGATGTTATAGCCGTTGTGGTGCGCGCCCACGCAGTCGGTATAGTTCAGCAGCCCCGCATCAATCATCTGCGAGAGATAATCGAAGTCGTCAATCGCGCTCACGCGGCCATCCGGTTCCACCCAGCCGCCCGTTGGCGACAGCGCACCGCTGATAACGATCACGCCGGGGTCAATCGCTTTGATGGCGGTATAGGTTTCGCGCAGCATGCTCACATAGTTGGCGGCACTCAGGCCAACCGTCGAAGTCCACTCTCGGTCGAGGTTTTGCTCGTTCCACACTTCGATGGCCTGTATCTGACCGGGGTAACGCTGAAGGATAGCGCTGACGAAGTTCACATAATCGGCATAGTTGGCGGGCGGGCCGTGCTTGTCGAGGTTCACGCCCTGCTCACGCGCCCATGCCGGCGCGGTGACGATGGACATCATGATATTCAGGCCGAATTTGGCTTTGGAGGGCATGACCAGATCGAGCTTGCCCCAGTCGAATTGACCGCGCTGCGGTTCGACTTCTTCCCAGCGCACCTGAAATTTGAACCATTTCAGGCTCATTTTCTCTGCCACTTCGCGCATCCAGCCGTCCTGATTGTCCGGGTTCATATCAAGACTGTGTTGCACCTGAATGCCCACCTGAAACGTCTTGTTGCTGACGGGTAGCGGTGTGCTAGTAGCAACCGGAACCGGCGTGGCAGCGGCGGCCTGCGCGACTTCGGCTGGCGTGCTGCTGGGGACGGGCGTGACCGGGATGCTCGTTGGCTCGCTAGTCGGTACGATGGCGACTGCCGCAACGGTAGCCGGCGGTAGGGTGGGCACGCTGGTGGGCAGCGCAAAGCTGCGTCCACGATTGCCGATGCCTGTTTCACCCAACACCCAGAAGATGGCGAAGAAAGTGCAAATCCCCATGATGAAGGTGATCGCTGTCCAGATCACGACGAACCAGCGAAGCTGCCGTTTCATACGCGCTTTGTGTGTCATCTGTGCTGTCGCCATAGAACCTCCTCATTTTTGCTGTCGAAAAAAGCCGCGCCCCGGATCGGTTCTCCGGGGCAATATTTTGTCCTCACCCCGCTGCGCTACGCTTAGCTTCCCCTCTCCATTGCAATGGAGAGGGGATAAGAGGGGTGGGGTTCTGTTACCGCGCCGCCGCCATCGCATCGCAGGCCGGGCAACCGCCACCCGGTCGGATCATGGCGTAACCGCCCATCGGGTCGGAACCGTAGTTGCTGAAGTCCACATTCCAGACAATCATCAGCCGCACCTTGCCACTTTGCGAAGCCAGCGCCGCCGCCTGTGCCAGCCACGCGGCTTGCTGCGCGACGGTCACATTGGCCGCCCACGCGAAGTAGTCCGGCAGGGGCGGGTAGCCTTCTGAACTCAGATAGCCCAGTTCGGTGAAGCACACCGGACGCTGACCGCCCACCAGATTCCAGTAGGTATCCAGCATGCCGGAGAAGTAGCGGGTGTAGTAGTTATCACGCGGGTCGCCGCTGTTCTGGGTGGGGCCGACGATGCCTTCGTTGTAGTGCGCGCCCACGCAGTCCATCCATTGCAGGCCGCCCGCGTTCACCATATCGCGCACGAAGTTGTCATCGTTGACCACCTGACCGGGGAAGGCCGCTTCCGCGCCGGTGGGGGCGGGTGCGGCACTGATGACCATCACGCCGCCGTTCGCGCCCTTGATGGCCTGATACGCCTGCCGCAACAGGTCGGCATAAGCCGCGCCGCTGATCTGTCCGCGAGGCCACTCACGGTCAATGTTCGGCTCGTTCCACACTTCAATCGCGTCCGGGCCGAATGAGGCGAGGCCGCCTGCGAATGAGGCGAATTGCCCTACATAGCCCGCGCCGCCCGCCGCCAGATCGTTGGGATACCCGACGAGGCCGACGAGAATCTTGAAGCCCCGCGCTTTAGCATCGCTGATCTGACCCGAAACAGAACCGGGCGACATGCCGGGGCTGTAGCGGATTTGCACCTTCATCCACGACATACCTGCGCGTTTCATGGCCGCTGCTGCGCCATCGCTGGCGGGGTTGGTCACATGACCGCCGTACTCGAAGCTGCCGCCCACGATGCTGCCAGCACCCGGCGCAGAAGGTGCGGGGCCGGACGGCTGCGAGGGCGCGACAGGCTGTGCTACCGGGACGGGGGTCGCCGTCGGTTCGGGCGTGGGTGTGGCGGTGGGCAGCGGGGTGGGCGTAGCTGTCGGCGCGAACAAGGCTACCGCCGCGCCGTTGCGCTGGCTTTCGGCCTGTCCGCCCACAATGTCCACGTTGATGGCATAGTTGCCGTCGGGTGCGGTCAGGGTCGTGACCAGCGGTTCATTCAGCCCCGTCGTCACTTCCGCCAGCAGGCCGCTTGCGCCTTCGATGCGCCAGCGCAGCGCCAATTCACCGGGGGCGGGAGCCGCGGGAACCTGTACTTTGTAATCGAGGATGGTTTGCAAGATGCCATCAGCCACATCCTGCGCCAGCAGATCATCGAAGGCCACGCCCGCCAGCCCGAAGGGGACGGTGCGATCCATGCGGAAGCGCAGCGCGTCCGGCGTGGTCAGCCACACGCGGGAGACTGCGCCGCCGTCCTGCGCCAGATAATCCACAAACGGCGCAGCAATCGTCGTATCCAGCCCTGCCGCCGCCCGGAAGCCGTCCAGACTGGCGCGGATTTCCGTACCCGGTTGCACCGAGCCGGTTTCGCTGGCGCTGGCTTCCACCTTCACATTGCCCAGCGCCGCCAACGCCTCGTCATAGCCGATGGTGGTGAACGCGCCGCCACTGTCGCGCACCGAGAGCGCCGACAGGCCGAGCAGGATGTGAGCGCGGCTGATTTCGCCCACGCCCCAGCGCAGCATGGCTTCTACCAGCCGATCCGCACCCGCCGCATAGGTGGCGGGGTCAACCGGCAGCCGGATTTGCATGTAATCGGCAGCTGCACCTAGCGCCTGCCAGTCGTATGCGCCCGTGTCCCATGTGCCGTTGCTGTTCTGCGCGGCGGGGACAGAAAGCGCCAACTTCAAGCCCTGCCCGTGCAGCAGCGTCCCCAGTTCGCGCACGAAGGCGCTCAGGTTGTCGCGCTGGTCGGCAGCCAGATCACGGTAATCCAGCAGCACGCCCGCGAATTTGTTGTTGACGGCGAAGGCCGCCAGTTGTTGAGCATGTTCGCCGCGCAGCGTCCGGTTGCCCAGAATGGTGGTGATGGTGTTGATGTCCACCGCACGCGGGTCGGCATAGTTGCGGATGGCAGGCATCACCAGATAGCCCTTATTCACATCGAAGCCGGGGGCGAGGCTGCCCGTCAGCTTACCGTCCAGCGTGGGGGTCATGCCCGTTGGAGCAATGATAGTTGCCAGTTGACCGACTTGATCGGATAGCTTCTGCACCACATCCACACTCACCAGCACGACGGGTTGCGCCGTCGTTACCGATTGGAACAGCGCCACCTGTTCCGGGATGTCCTTGACCGTCGCCACCATCGTCAACGCGCCGGAACGGTTGACCTGCGCCGGAATGAACGTCCACTTTTTCGATTGGGCGCTCCAACCATACAGATCGAGCAGATCGGGGTTCACCGCGCCGGGAATCGTCAGGTTGAGGGTGACGGTGGTCGGCTGTGTGCCGGTGGTTTCGATGCTGTATACCGGACTCTGGCGTGAGAGCGAAGGAGGAACGGCTGCCAGTGCATCCACTACGGCCTGATTATCGGTGGAGGTGGCAGAGAGGGGCAGCGACGCGAGCGCCACACCGAACTCGCCCTTGATCTGGGCGGGGTCGGCCACCAGCGCCAGCCCGTCCTGCGCGACGGCGTTGGCCTGTGCGCTGAGGGTGGTGTAGTTGGGGCCGAACAGGGCCACGCCAAACACCCGCTGAAGCAGGTTGACGGGCGGCAGAATCAGCCCGACGATGATGAGTACGCCCGCCAGAAAACCGGCCAGCAGCACGGGAATCCAGCAGCCGCAACCACCCTGTTTCGGCTGTGCCGCATAGGGCGGGTATTCACCCGTCGGGAGAGGCTGATTCGTTTCGTTCACAGGTGTATCCGTCATTCCGTTTCCTTCTGTCTATCCCTACAGGACGGCCTGCCGTTGACCGATGGGTGCATGCGGCAGGCCTGAACTCAGGCGAGGGGTTAGCTCCCCAGCGCCTCGCATGCCGGACATGAGCCGTCCGGTCGGATAATGGCGTAACCCGCCATCGGGTCAGCACCATAGTCGGTGAAATCCACATTCCAGACGATCATCAAGCGCACCTTGCCGCTGCCGCGTGACAGTGCTGCCGCCCGATCCAGCCACGCGGCCTGCTGCGCCACCGTCACATTTTCCGCCCAGCCGAACGCGCCCGGCAGCGGCGGGAAGCCCTGCGGGGTCAGGTAGCCGAACTCGGTGAAGCACAGCGGACGTGCGCCGCCGAACGCCCGTGAATAGGTGTTGACCATGCCCCAGTAGTAGCGGGTGTAGTAGCCGCTGTTGCCACGCGGATCGCCGCTGGTGGCATCCGGGCTGACCACGCCTTCGTTATAGTGCAGCCCCACACAGTCCATGACGCTGGCCGCGCCCGCTGCCGCCATCCCAGCGAGGAAAGCGTTGTCGTCGCATCCGGCGGCGCTGCATCCCCCGAAGAATCCGGTGGGGGCAGGTGCGCCGCTGATGACCAGTGTATTCGGGTTCGCGCCCTTGATGGCCTGATACGCCTGCCGCAAAAGCTGCGTATAGCGGGCGGGGTCAATCTGACCGCCCGGCCATTCGCGGTCAATGTTCGGTTCGTTCCAAATTTCGATGGCATCCGCGCCCAGCGCTGCCGCGCCTGCGACGAAACTGGCGTACTGTTCAAAATAGCCGCCATCATTGATCTGACCGGGCGACCCCACAATGCCGAGCAGGATGTGGAAGCCCAACCCGTGCGCTTCGTTGATGAGGCCGGCCACATCGCCCGCAGGCTGCCCCGCCTGATAGCGCACCTGCCGCTTGACCCATGTCATGCCCGCCAGTTGCATGGCGCTGACGGTGCGCTGGCTGAGGCTGGCGACATGCCCGCCATAGCCGAAGCCGCGCACGGGGGCGGTGCTGACTACCGGCACGATGGGCGCTGCGGCTGCGGCATCTGTACCCGCATCGGCGGGTGCTGCGGCGGGCGCGGTGCTTGCGCCGCCCTGTACCACAGGCAGACTCGCTACCTGTTCGGGGGTAATCACCAGATAACGCGCCGCCATCCAGCCTTTCGCGCCGCCGGAAATCGTCCCGCGCACCCATGACTGTTCAGCGTTGCGACCATCCAGCACCACTTTTGCTCCGGCGCTGATGCTGCCAATCGGCGCACCATCCGGGTTATCGCGCAAACGGATGCTGCTGCCGGCTTTCACTTCCAGCCCTTCAACGAGGCCGGCGGTGCTGGCAGCGGCCTGTTCTGGCGCGGCGCTGACCGCTTCGGCGGTGGGCGCGGGGCTGTTGGCAGCTGGCGCGGGCGCACCACCTTCCGGCGGGGGTAGTGTGAAGGGGGTATCAATCCACACCTTCGGCAGCGCGGCGAGCTGATCTTCCGAAGCTGCCAGCGCACTATTGACCACCCACACCACACGGTTATCGCTGAGGATGCCACGTGACCAGCCGCCACCCGGCGCTTGCCCATCCAACCGGATGGGTGTTCCAACTTCAATTGTGCCGAGCAAACGCCAGTCCGTGCCGGGACCGGAGCGAATGCGGGCAGACTGTGTAAATGTGGTGAGTAGCCCTTGATCTTGAGCCACGATCAGTTGAATGGAAGTTGTGAGGAAAGAGAGTAGCAGCAACCCGACCAGAAGAACTTTTCGCATCCGAACACACCTCTGCATCTGAAATAAACAAGACAGCGGCGCACGACAGAACGCAATCCACCGTTCCGCCCTGCGCCCCCGTATATCTGTCTGCCCAATTGCGCGGCATTGTAGCAAACGAAAGATTCGATTGCAAATAAGGAAGGTATGCAGGGGCGCGTTTGAGCGACCCTTATTCCCCTCTCTTTCCCTCATGGCGAAGGGGCTAAGACAAAGGAGGGAATTCGGAGGGACAGCACTTGTGCTGTCTGTCAGTGTACGGTGAACATGCCGTTGCACGTCCCTACGAAAGAACACTTTAGTTCTAAAAGGTAGGGGGCAGAAGTGACGCGGTGTGGGTATAATCACCGTTTCTTGAGCGCGGCACAAACGAGGCGGCTATGAAACTCTTGATTCTGGGCGGTACGAGCTTTCTGGGACGGCATCTGGCTAATCTGGCACTGGAAGCCGGACATGCCGTTACCCTGTTTAACCGGGGACAAACCAACCCCGACCTGTTCCCGCAGGCCGAGCATCTGGTCGGTGATCGGGATGGCAACCTGAACGCGCTGCGCGGGCGTTCGTGGGATGCGGTGATTGACACTTGCGGCTATGTGCCGCGCCTCGTGCGCGATTCGGCGGAACTGCTGAAAGACGCAGTGGAACACTATACCTTTATCTCCACCATTTCGGTCTATGCTGAACCGATTGCCCCCGGCGCGGACGAAAGTGCCCCGGTGATCGCCCTGTCTGACCCGACAGTGGAAACCGTCACGGGCGAAACCTACGGCGGTTTGAAGGTGCTGTGCGAGCAGGCGGTAGATGCGGCGTTGCCCGGACGGGTGCTGCATGTGCGTTCCGGCCTGATCGTGGGGCCGAATGACCCGACAGACCGCTTCACTTACTGGCCGGTGCGCGTGGCGATGGGCGGCGAAATCCTCGCGCCGGGCAAGCCGGAACAGCCCACGCAGTTCATTGATGTGCGCGACCTGTCGGCGTGGACGCTGAAGATGACCGAAGCGCGTCATGCGGGGTTGTATAACGTGACCGGCCCCGCCCAGACCATGACGCTGGGCAAACTGATCGAGGTGTGCCAGCAGGTTTCGGGCAGCGATATGCGCGTGACATGGGTGGATGACGATTTTCTGGTACAAAACGATGTTGCGCCCTTCAGCGAACTTCCGCTGTGGATTCCCGGCGCATATAACGCGCTGCAAATGGTCAACCTGAGCAAGGTGCTGGCGACGGGCATCACCTATCGCCCGCTGGCAGATACGGTGGCAGACACGCTGCGCTGGAACGCCACGCGCCCGCCCGTCGCTGAGGGGGATCGTCCCCGTGCTGGCATGATGCAGGAACGCGAGGCGGCGCTGCTGGCGGCGTGGAAAGCGCGAAGCGTGTGACCGATCAACCGCGCCGCGAACCAGCGGTAGAAGCGCAGCCGTCCCTGCCCGCTGTGTCGGATGCGGAACGGGCGCTGCTGCCGCTGCCCAATTACACGCTGGCGACGGTCTGTCCGGCTTGCAACGCGCCAACGGTGCGCCGCGCCTGCAAAGTGCGCTGCGAACGTTGTGGATTCGTGTGGGATTGCAGCGAGTTGTGACGGGTGTCATAGTTGACTCTGCTGGCGCGTTGCGGCGATACGAGCGCGTCCGTTTGTGATACGAATTCATCGGGATGTGATGTTTTTCACATGCCGATTTGCAGTGATTCAGCTATAATTGCTTTCGATGTGAAAAACAACGAAAAGGAGAATCCCCGTGACTCCCGATTTGCAGTCCCTCGCCATCAATACCATTCGCATGTTATCCATTGATGCCATTCAAAAAGCCGACAGCGGTCATCCCGGTCTGCCGATGGGAACTGCGCCGATGGCTTATGCGCTGTGGCACAACCACCTGCGCCACAATCCGCGCAATCCGTCGTGGGCGAACCGCGATCGTTTTGTGTTGAGCGCGGGACATGGCTCGATGTTGATTTACTCGCTGCTGCATCTCAGCGGCTACGATGTCTCGCTGGATGATCTGAAGAACTTCCGGCAGTGGGGCAGCAAAACTCCCGGTCATCCCGAATACGGCGAAACCGCTGGCGTGGAAACCACCACCGGCCCGCTGGGACAGGGCGCGGCCAACTCGGTGGGTATGGCGGTGGCAGAAGCGTTCCTCGCTTCGTATTTCAACCGCCCCGGTCATGAAGTGGTCAACCACCACACCTTTGCGCTGGTGGGTGATGGCGACATGATGGAAGGCGTGTGCATCGAAGCTGCGTCGCTGGCGGGAACGTGGGGGCTGAACAAGCTGGTCTGGCTGTATGATGACAACAAGATCACGCTGGACGGCGAAGCCGAAATGACCTTCACCGAAGATGTGGCCGCCCGCTTCCGCGCTTACGGCTGGAATACCATCCGCGTGGAAGATGGTAACGATGTGGTCGCGCTGGACAGCGCCATTCAGACCGCCAAAGCCAGCACCACCGGCCCCACCCTGATTCTGGTACGGACGATCATCGGCTACGGCAGCCCGAATAAGCAGGGGACGAGCAAGGCGCACGGTTCGCCGTTGGGCAAAGACGAAATCAAGCTGGTGAAGGACTTCTTCGGCTGGCCGCAGGAGGACTTCTACGTTCCCGGCGACGCGCTGGAACACTGGCGTGGGGCGGTGGACAAGGGCGCGGCGCTGGAATCGTCGTGGACGAGCGCGTTCAATGCGTGGCGTGCCGCCTTCCCCGATCTGGCGAACGACTGGGACTCAGCCATGAGTGGTCGCCTGCCTATGGGTTGGGATGCGGACATCCCCACTTTCGCCCCCGGCAAGAACCTCGCCACCCGCAACGTTTCCGGCGATGTGCTGAACGCAATTGCCAAGCACATCCCGACCATGATCGGTGGCGATGCCGACCTCGCAGGCAGTACCAAGACGCTCATCAAGGGTGCGGGCAACACCGGCAAGGGCAAAGCGGCGGCACGTAACCTGCGCTTCGGCGTGCGTGAACATGCGATGGGCGCGATTGTGACCGGTCTGGCGCTGCACGGCGGCATTGTCAAACCCTACTCCGCCACTTTCTACACCTTCAGCGATTACATGCGCCCCAGCATGCGTCTGGCGGCGCTCATGCACCAGCCTGCGGTGTTCGTGTTCACGCATGACAGTATCGGCCTCGGTGAAGACGGCCCCACCCATCAGCCCGTCGAACACACCGCCGCCCTGTCGTGCATCCCCGGCCTGACCACTATTCGCCCCGCCGATGCCAACGAAACGGCGGCGGCGTGGCGCGTGGCGATGACGCTGCCGAATCCGGTGGCGCTGGTGTTCACGCGGCAGGATTTACCCGTGTTGCAGGGCGACCTTATCCGGCACGGCGTGGCGCGGGGCGGCTATGTGCTGGCGGACTGCGAAGGCACGCCGGACATCATCCTCATCGGGCGTGGCAGTGAAGTGCATCTGGCGCACGAAGCCTATAAGACACTGAGCGCCGAAGGCGTGAAGGTGCGCCTTGTTTCGATGCCGTCCTTCAACCTGTTTGAAGAACAACCGGCCTCGTACCGCGAGAGCGTACTGCCCGCGCAGGTTACGCGCCGCGTGAGCATCGAAGCGGGTGTGACGTTTGGTTGGGATCGTTATGTCGGCTTCAACGGCGTGATGATCGGCCTGAACCGCTTCGGAGCCAGCGCCCCCTACGAGAAACTGTATGCCGAGTTCGGCATCACCACCGAAGCCGTGTTGAAGGCTGCTCGCGGGCTGCTGAAATAAGCTGTTGCCTTCAACTGTTATCGCTGTCATCCCCTGTTCCTATCTAGTGACGGACAGGGGATGAGGGTTACGGTCTGAAGTCCCGAATACATCCGAATCGGGCGGATGAATTGTTCGAGAGCCGCCCGAATGCGTGTATACTAAAAAGCACTACTGTCTTACCGCGCTTCGTCACGCGCCCCAAGCGCACCACCAGCAGAGCAGAGGAGCAGAGCATGAGCAATCCCCCGGTAGAAGTTCAACAGTTTGGTCAGAGCATTTGGCTCGACTTCATCAGCCGCGATTCGATTGAAAGCGGCGAAATGCAGAAGTACATGGCGGAATACGGCGTGATCGGCGTGACATCGAATCCGGCCATCTTCCAAAAGGCGATTGGCGGTTCCGACACTTACGACGCGGCTATCCTGCACATGCTCGATCTGGATGCCTACAACATCTACGAAAAGCTGGCGGTTGAGGACATCAAGAACGCGCTGGATTTGTTCCGTCCGATTTATGACCGCACCAACAAGGCCAACGGCTATGTCAGCCTCGAAGTGTCGCCGCTGATCGCCAACGACACGGCCACCACGATTGCGGAGGCTAAGCGCCTGTTCAAGCTGATTGATCGCCCGAACCTGATGATTAAGATTCCGGCGACGGCGGCAGGCATTCCCGCCATCGAAGAAGCGATTGCCAGCGGGATCAACGTCAATGTGACGCTGATTTTCTCGGTCAAGAATTACATTGAAGTGGCGGAAGCGTTCATTCGCGGCCTCGAACGGCGCAAGGCAGCGGGTGGTGATGTCACCCATGTGGCCTCGGTGGCTAGTTTCTTCCTTAGCCGCATTGACACGCTGGCTGACCGCGTATTGGAGAACAACATCCGCGCCGCACAGGGCCGCGATATCGAGCGCGTGGCGAACAACCGCGAACTGCTGGGCAAGGCGGCGATTGCCAATGCCAAGTTGGCTTATAAACGGTTCCTCGAACTGTTTTACGGGCCGCGTTTCGCCGTGCTGCGCGAAGCCGGCGCACAGGTGCAGCGTCCGTTGTGGGCTTCGACGGGCAGCAAGAACCCCGCCTACCCGGACACGATCTATGTGGACAGCCTGATCGGTAAGGACACGGTGAACACCGTCCCGCCGGCCACGCTGAAAGCCTTCAAAGATCATGGCACGGCTGCCGATACGCTCAAGGTTGAGATGGACAAGGCCGAACTGACGCTGGCGCGGCTGGCCGAAGTGGGCGTGGATATGGAACAGATTACCACGCAGCTACAGTTGGATGGTGTGACGCTGTTCGTAGAAGCCTTCGAGCAACTGCTGGCGCAGGTGGATGCCAAGCGCAACATCCTGAAAAGCGGTGTCATCCAGCGGCAGAACCTCGCGCTGGGGACGGACGGCGAAGCGGTTCAGGCCATGCTCAAGCAATTGGACGCAGAACATACCAATGCGCGCATCTGGGCGCATGAGGGGACACTGTGGAAGGATCAGCCGACCATCATCGCCAAGATTCAGAACCGGCTCGGCTGGTTGGAGACCGAAAAGACGATTGATCTGGAGCGCGTGAAGGGGCTGCAAAAGAGCGTGAAGGGTGGCTCGTTCTCCCATGTGGTGTTGCTCGGCATGGG
>CAIVEA010000493.1 GCA_903904765.1 uncultured Chloroflexota bacterium | reverse complement strand
GAAGCCGCCTTCGGCGCGGGCGACGGTCTTGCCCGTCCAGTTGCCCACATGCTGGCGCAGTCCGGTCATGGCGTTGAACACCGTGCTTTTGCCCGTATTCGGGTTGCCGGCCAGCGCCACGACAAAGCGTGCGCCTTCAGCATTAATCCCCAGCTTCTTCAACTGCGCGTGGTTATAGACCGGGCAGGTGGCACAGTTGGCGCTGGTGGCAGGAACGGGTACAGATTGCAGCGTCATGATGGGGAGTCCTCCTTGCGGGTCTGGCTAGCGGTCAGAGCCACCTGTATCAGGCGGGATTGAGTCCGCCGCAAAGCGATCACCGCACCGCGCACACGGTAGGCGGTGGGGTCGCCCAACGGATTGTTCAGCACCACTTCCACCGCTGTCCCTGGTACAAAGCCCAAGTCCATCAAGCGGCGACGTTGTGCGCCGGTGTGTTCCAGCGCCACAATCACGGCCTGTTGCCGGGGTTGTAGTTGGTCAAGCGTGTGCGTGTGCGACATGGTGTTAGGTGTTGCTCTCTTTGTTTTTAGTCTAACCTAAAATGAGGATAAGGCCATTCCTTAAATTTGTCAATCGGAATGGCATTAGAGATGGCTCATTCGTCCGCCGCAGGGGAACGCGGTAGAATCACAGGCTGCCATGACCGTATATCCGAGACTGCCATGACCGCTGATTCGCTCTCGCCGGAAATCCTGCAAACCATCTGGACAGCACACGGGCTGGGGCTGGTTGAGCATCTCGAACAGCCCGCGCAAGGCAATATCAACCGCTGCTGGATCGTCAATAAGACGCATGTGATTCGCTTCGATGTGCTGGACTGGGGCGGCGCAAACCGCTATGCCGGTGAACGATGGGCGGTTGATTTGCTGGCGGACGACGATGTGCCAGTGCCGCGCATGATCGTGCTGGATGCCAGCGGACGGCTAACCCCCTATCACTACCTGATTATGACCCGTGTGCCGGGGCGCACCGTCAGCGACAGCCTGCGCGACCTGAGCGCGGCGGCGCAGGGGCAAATCGCATTCAGCGCCGGGGCGTATCTGGCGACCCTTCACGGGCATACGTTCGCGCAGTTTGGCCTGCTGCACGAGATTGCGGCGGGCAAGCCGCAGCCGGATTGGGCTGCCTTTGTGCGCGGGTTCTATCAGGATTACGGGCAGCAAGCGCAGGCGTTAGGTGTGCTGCCGGAAAACACGTGGGAGCGCATTCAGGCCGTTATGGATAGGATGCAACCGTTGTTTGCGGCGCTGTCACAGGGCTGCATGGTGCATGGCGATTATCACTACGCCAATTTACTCCAGCAGGACGGCGTGCTGACCGGGGTGGTAGACTTCGATTGGGTCATGTCGGGCGATCCGATGTGGGATTTCCGGGTGGACGAACAGCTTGAAGCCGCTGCCGCTGGCAGCCAGAAGGCGTTTTACGCGGGTTACACCAGCCGCCGCGCCCTGCCCGAAGCTCATGCGGAGCGCGTGGCTTTCTACCGCATCGGGCTGTATCTAGATTATCTGGCGACCTTTGCGCCCGCCGATGCCACCGAGACCACCCGCACACTGCCTCGTCTGCTGCATCAGTTAGGCTGGCTGGAAGCGACCCTATAATCTGTCGTGGATATGCGCCTCCGCAGCGAGGCCGTTTTATAGAAAGCACAATAACCGTATGACCACACCAAACGACTCCTACAGTATGTGCAGCGAATGTTCGCTGGCGATGGGCGAACCGCTGGCGGCCACCGCGCCCCACGCCTTCCACTGGCTGCTACTGGAATACAGCGGCGCATGGGAAGCCAATGCGCTGGCCGCCAGCAGCCTATCGGACGCGATCAAGGCGCACATCAACGCCCAGCTTGCCACCGTCAGCCAATCGCGTTTCCAGTTCATCAAGCAGAGTGGGACGCGGGACAAGATTCGCCTGTACGCCGTCCGCACCCAGCCGGGGCAGCAGGCCGTCTATCGCCTCGATCTGAACGACTATGATGATGTGCTGGCGCTCGATCTGGCGGCGGTGTTCAACGGGAAGTCGTCCGCCACCCGCAGCGATGAACCGCTGGTGCTAGTCTGCACCAATGGCAAGAAGGATATTGCCTGCGCCAAGCTGGGCATTCCGCTGGCGGCGGCGCTGGAACAGGCGCTGCCGGAGCAGGCGTGGCAGAGTTCGCACATCGGCGGGCATCGTTTCGCGGGGACGATGGTGGTGCTGCCGGACAGTCACTACTACGGGCGCGTGGGCGCTGCGGATGTGCCTGCATTGGCTGCGGCGCTGCGCGAGAAGCGTATCGCGGCGGCACATTATCGCGGTTGCGGCGGCTGGACTGCCCCTGTGCAAGCAGCGGAGATCGCGCTGCGGCAGCGGCTCGACCTGTGGGATGTGGGCGCAGTCACGCTGGACAGCGCCGCACCGGAAGGCGAGAACGAGTGGTTGGTGTCGCTGGATGCGGACGGCGCGACCTACCCGTTATACGTCACCGGCGCGCTCTCGGCCTACGAGATTCAGGAGAGCAGCACCGATACCGCCCACAAGCGCGTGATGCAATACACCGTCGAAGCGGGGTAGAAGAACCTCGCCCCCTCTCCTTTCAAGGGTAGGTTTTTTGCGGGATAACCCTCATCCCTAATGGGTCGGGGGAATATACGCTTGCG
>CAIVEA010000492.1 GCA_903904765.1 uncultured Chloroflexota bacterium | reverse complement strand
GAACGCAACATGCGTCTGTCGCCCAATGTCCTGCGCTACCTGCTGGTGCGCCCGGACGCTCCTGCCCAGAAGTCGGCTCAGTAGCCGCACGCTGAAGCACGGAGTAACAACGGGATGGGACGCGGGCTAAATAAAGTCATGATTATTGGCTATCTGGGGCGTGATCCTGAAATGCGATTCACACCCAGCGGACGGCCTGTGACCAGTTTTAGCGTCGCCACCAGCCGCACATGGACTTCCGCCGAAGGTGAACGCCGCGAAGAAACCGAATGGTTCAACGTCGTGGCGTGGGGCACATTGGCGGAAATCTGTAAAACACACCTCAGTAAAAACCAACAGGTTTACGTCGAAGGCCGCCTGCAAACACGCGGTTGGGAAGACGAAACCGGCAAAAAGCATTTTCGTACCGAGCTGGTCGCCAACGAGATGATTTTGCTCGGTGACCGCCGCCGCGATAGCCATCACGAGGATGTAGACTTCGTGGACTCGGATGGCGAAAGCGGCGACTATGCATTCTAATCAGGAGAAATCATGAGCGACAACGATTATCGTGACCGTGACCGTGACCGCGATCGTGGCCCGCGTGATGAGGGCGACGATGGCGAAGGCCGTGATCGCTTTCGGCGCGGTGGCCGCCCCGGACGTGGGCGCGGCACAACCTACTGCCCTGAAGGCAAGTGCTTTGACTACAAAGATGTAGACATGCTGCGCCGCTTTATCGGCGAAACCGGCAAAATCAAGCCGCGCCGTCAGACCGGCAACTGCGCCCGCTGCCAGCGCGAACTGGCGCGTGAAATCAAGCGTGCGCGCCATCTGGCTCTGCTGCCTTACGTCCTTTCCACGGACTAGCACGGGGTCGCGGGCAAACTCGGCCTTTCCGATCAAGTCGAGCGCCCCACCCGAACAAATGTATGGACAGGGCATGGTCGAACCACGACGATGCCCTTTTCTCTGTTGAATAGACGGGAGTAAAGAGTTGTTATGAGCAAAAGAAGACAGACGACTGGTCTGCCCAAAGAAAGCCCGCGCAAGCCCGTCGCTGATGCAGCAGCGGAGAACGACAAGACGGGCAAGGCAGCAGACGCAAAACGCGAGTATCATTCCCGTGCCGAACGCGAAAAAGAAATTCAGCGTTACGTGCTCATCGGGACGGGAATCGCCATCGCCGCTGTGGTTCTGATTCTGGCTGTGGCCTTTATCATTGATGGTGTCATCCGCCCGAATCAGGTGGTCGCCTCGGTGGATGGTCACAACATCACCGTGACCGACTTTGCCAAGCGCGTGCGCTTGCAGCGTGTGCTCTATAACGAGCAGTTGACCAACATCATCCAGACCTATCAAAGCTTCGGCTTTGAAGATCAGCAGATCCTCCAGCAGTTGCAGAGCCAGGAACCTTTCGCCACCTACATGAAAGAAATCCAGGTTCCCGACCAGATGGGTCTGACCGTCATCAACACGATGGTGGATGAACAACTCATCCGCATCGGCGCGGCGGAAAATGGGGTCACGGTCACGCAGGCCGACATTGACAAACAGATCAATCAGTTCTTCGGCTACGACCCGGAAAAGCTGGCGGCGGATGCTGCGGCAGCCGAGTCCACAGCTGAAGCGACGGCAACCGTCGAACCGTCGGCCACCCCGACTCCGTTCGTCTCGCCCACCCCGTCGCCCACGCCGACCATCACCCCCACACCGGAACTCACGCCCACTGCGAGTCCCTCGCCGTTCCCGACTCTGCCGCCCACGCCGACTCTGACGACGACGCAGCAGGCCGAAAACTTCCAGTCACGCCGCAACGAGTTCTTCAACCAGCTGCGGCAGCAGACAGGCATGAGTGATGCCGACCTGAACACCTACTTCGAGACTCAGGCGCTGCGGAATGCCCTGCGCGACAAGCTGGGTAACGACATCAGCAAGACAGCAACCTTCGTGGATGCGCGTCACATTCTGGTCGCCAGTGAAGAAGAAGCACAGGATGTCTTGGCCGCGTTGAAGGCAGGCGAATCCTTCTCCGATCTGGCGAAGGCCATCTCCACCGATACTGGCTCCGGCGCAAGCGGTGGTGAACTCGGTTGGGCACCCACCACGCAGTATGTGACCGAATTTGCGGACGCAGCCAAAACTGCTCCCATCGGTGAGTTGGTCGGACCGGTCAAGACGCAATTCGGCTACCACATCATTCAGGTGCGTGCTCGTGAAGAACGCGACATGGATGATACACAGATGGAAACTGCGCGAAACAACTTCTTCCAGAAGTGGCTCGAAGATTACCGCGCCGCCAAGAAAGAAGTGACCCAGACCTTCCCGGCATGGGCGGATAACGTCCCCAGTGATCCGCAGACGATCATCGGCTAACGCGGGATCGCAATATAAACCCACACAACAAGCCGGATGTCATGTCCGGCTTGTTGCTTTAGGAGCATAGAACGTCGGTTGAGCGCGGGGCAGCCGTCCGAAACTCGAATTGCCATCCCCAAAAGCGGTTCGCTATAATCCACCCCATGAATGAACAGCCTATCGCCCGGTTGGAAACCCAACTTGAACGCCTCGTCGAAGGTGCGTTCGCCCATCTTTTCGGGCGGCATGCCCGCGCACAAGATTTGGCGGTGGAACTGGCACGCGCCATGCAAGAAGCCGCCAGTGCCGGCACAACCCGCGACCCGCGCCGCATCGCCCCCGACCATTACCGCATCCACCTGACGCACCAGAACCGCGAACGCCTGCTGCACAAGCAGCCCGCCCTGCTGGAGCGCCTGAGCGATCATCTGCTGGAACTGGCGACCAATCTCGGCTACCGCATGATCTGCACACCCACAATTGAACTGGTGACGGATGATACCATCACCTCACCAGCCTTCCATGTGCAGGCCGAACACACCCAGAAGAAGCACAGCACCACCGCCGTGATGAAGCGCGTGGAACTGCCCGCCTTCGCCAAGCCGGATAACCCGCAAATCCTCATCAAAGGGCGAACGGCCATCAACCTCGTAGATGATGTGGTGAATATCGGGCGCGGTCACGACAACCATATCGTGATCGAAGATGCATCCGTGTCGCGTCACCATCTGCAACTGCGGCTGCGCTTCGGGCGCTACACCCTATTCGACACCGAAAGCAAAGGTGGAACGCTGGTGAACCATGTCCGCATCCGCGAACACACCTTACAAAATGGAGATGTGGTGCAAATCGGTTCAACACAGTTCGTCTACCTTGAGGACACCCCGCTAGGCGAAACGCAAACCGGAACCAGCGCCCCGGTCATACCGGAGTGATGCGATGACAGGCGAAATGGTACTCCTCATCCTGCGGCTGATTTCTGCACTGCTGCTGTTCGGCATGCTGGGCGCGTTGCTGGCACTGGTCTGGTACGATATGCGCCACGCCGCTGTGCGCGTGGACAGCGGGCGGCGGCAGTACGGCAGCCTGCGCGTCTTACAGGAGATCGAAGGACAACTACTGGATACGGGCACCGAGTTTCCGCTGCTGACCATCACCAGCCTCGGACGCGCCCCCACCAATACCATTCCCGTAACAGACGATTTCGCCAGCAGCGAACATGCCCTGATTACCCTGCGCGACGGTCAATGGTGGCTGGAAGACCGCCACAGCCGCAACGGTACGACGTTGAATGATGTACCCGTTCTGCAACCGATTGTCATCACAAATGGCGACATTATAGGCATCGGGTCAGTACGCTTTCGCTTGAATCTGGAGTAAATACGATGGATCTGAAGCTAAATGGAGCGCGGGTTCTGGTGACAGCAGCCAGTCGGGGATTGGGCGCGGCCACCGCCCGCCAGTTCAGCCGCGAAGGAGCGCGGGTAGTCATCAGCAGTCGCACCCTCGCCGCGCTGCAAGCCACCGCCGCCAGCATCGTCTCCGAGACGGGCAATCCGGTCTTCACCTTCCCCGCCGATGTTACCGATCCTGAAGCCGTGCGGCGGATGGTTCGCAACACGGCGGACACGCTTGGCGGGATTGATGTGGTGGTCACGAACGCAGGAGGGCCGCCCGCTGGCGTGTTTGCGGATTTCGATCTCGCAGCGTGGCAGTCGGCCTTCCAACTGAATGTCCTCAGCACCATCACCCTCATCCGCGAATGTATGCCCTTCCTCAAGCAATCCAAACGCGCTGTTATCCTCACTATCACCTCGGTTACAGCCAAGCAACCCGTCCAGAACCTCACCCTATCGAATGCCCTGCGTCCTGCTGTCGTCGGCCTGACCAAGACGCTTTCGCTGGAAGTGGGCGGCGAAGGCATCCGCGTCAACAGCATCCTGCCGGGCTACACCAGCACCGAGCGCATCACCGAGCTGATGCAGGCTCGCGCTGCCAAGAACGGCACCGACATCGAAGAAGAAATCGAGAAGATCGCCGCAGGGTCGGCGCTCAAGCGCATCGCCACGCCGGAAGAATTTGCGAATGCCGCCGTCTTTCTGTGTTCACCAGCCGCTGCATTCATCACCGGAGTCGCGCTGCCCGTAGACGGCGGCACGATTCTGGGCTGGTGATCGCACCACACCATTCTGAAGGAGCAATAGCCGCATGGAAAATGTCAGTATCGCAGTCATCGGTGGTTCGGGTTTGTACAGTATGCAGGAAATCTCCGATAAGACCACTGTTTCTCTCAGCACCCCGTTCGGGTCGCCCAGCGCAGACATCGTGATCGGCACGCTGCGCGGCAAGCGAGTGGCCTTCCTGCCACGTCATGGCGTGGGACACTACTATACCCCCACAACCGTCCCCTACCGCGCCAACATCTACGCTCTCAAAACGCTGGGTGTACGCTTCATCGTCGGCGTGAATGCCTGCGGGTCGCTGCGCGAAGATTACGCGCCCGGTCACATCGTTATGCCCGACCAGATATTTGACTACACGAACAGCCGTGATCGCTCGTTCTTCGATACCGGCGTGGTCGGGCATGTCTCGGTAGCCGACCCGTACACACCCGAATTGATTGACCTCGCCCACGATGCAGTACTAAAAGCAGGCGGAGTCGCCCACAAAGGCGGTACATTCCTGATCGAAGAAGGGCCGCGCTTCGCCACCCGCGCCGAAAGCCATGTTTTCCGCCAGTGGGGATGCAGCTTGATCGGCATGACCACCTGCCCGGAAATATTCCTCGCGCGGGAAGCCGAAATCGCCTATGTGACGATGGCGCACGTCACCGACTACGACTCGTGGCATGTGTCCGAAAAACCCGTCACTGTCGAGCAGGTCATCCAGACGTTGCACCACAATGTCCACATCGCGCAGCAGGCCATCGCCATCCTGATCGAAAATCTGGATACCAGCGGCGACTATGCCGCACATCATGCGCTGGAGAATGCGATCATGACAGATCGCAACCGTATTCCCGCCGAGATGAAGGAGCGCCTGCGCCCCCTCATCCAAAAATACATGCCCGAAGGCTAACTTGGCTCTCGACACCTTCGATCTGAAACGCGCCGCCCTCCCCGGTAGCCAGCGCCGTGAACGCGGCCTGCTGCTGCTGGCGGGCGCGTTCATCTTCGTCAACTTCCTCGCGCTCCAGATTCAGCGCCCCGCCGCCGATTGGGGGGACGCGATTCATGGCATAATCTGGCTGCTGTGCGCGGTGTGCGGGCATCTCTTTCTCAATCGCACCCTGCCGGGGCGCGACCCGCTGCTGTTCCCCATCACCCTATTCCTAACAGGTTGGGGGCTAGTCACGATTGACCGCCTCGCGCCGATCTTCGCCGAACGCCAAACCGCGTGGCTGGTGATCGCCACCGTTGCACTCGGCGCGGTAGCCGGACTGCCCCACCTGCTGCGCT
>CAIVEA010000491.1 GCA_903904765.1 uncultured Chloroflexota bacterium | reverse complement strand
GTAATGGGTCGGGGGAACGCCTGCGGCGCGCAAGCGTATATTCCCCCGACCCATTAGGGATGAGGGTTATCCCGCAAAAAACCTACCCTTGAAAGGGGGTTGGGGGTGAGGGCGCATCAGGGATAGGGGACTCCACGCACACTATTCCGGCGAAGGACCGTCCTGACTGAGCAGGAACGCCAGAATGTCCGCGAGGTCTTGTGCGGTCAGGCGTTCGCCGAAGTCAGTGGGCATCACAGGCTGATAGTTCGGCACAACATAGTGCGTTGGATTCACGATACTTTCCACGATGTACTGTTCGGGCGTGTAATCCGCCAACAACGGGTCGCTCAGGCGCGTCTCCTCGATGCGTGTGAACGTGCCTTCGGTGTGCGGTGCAACCGTGCCACCGCCCACCTCATGGCAACTCGCGCAGGCCAATTCTCCGGTGTACAGCACTTGTCCGTTCAGCGGGTCGCCGTACAGCGTGTCCAGCGTGTTCAGGATGCGCGTTACATCCGTACCGACAGCGCGGATGGCCGCATCCGGCGGGATGTAGCCGCAATCCAGCGCCAGCGTTTGATAGGCCGCGCCAACCTCGAATAGCGTTTGCAGCGCGGCGGCGGGGTCGGACTGGCTGGCTGCGTCGAAATCTGCCAGCAGCGCGGCATACTGCGCTTGCTGGTCGCGCAGCGCAGCCGGGTCGCACAGGAGGGCGGCGGCAGGGGTGTCGCTCTGGGCAGCCACCACGCCGGCCAGCAGGGCGCACAGACCGAGCAGCAAAAGGATGATGCGGAAGGGGCGGGTGTTTGCGAACATAGCGGGCAGCCTTTCGGAGTAAAGTGCGCCTAGCAAAAAGCCCCCGGTCATGTGCCGGGGGCTTTTGAACATCAGACCGTGCGAAGGAAACCCGCTTACGGGGTATCCATCGTCTTGAGGTAGGCGATCAGGTCAGCCAAGTCTTGCAGCGTGATACGTTCGCCAAAGTTGGCCAGCATGGCGTTCTGGAAGCCGGGGACGATGTAGTTACCGGGCATCAGAATGCTTTCGACGAAGTAGTGTTCCGGCGTGTAGTCCTTGAGCAGCGGGTCATTCACGCGCTCGTTCTGAACGCGGAAGAACGTCCCCTTGGTCATCGGGCCAGTGCCGTTCACATCCTGCTGATGGCAACCGTTGCAGGCCAGCGCCTGACCGAGCTGCGACTGCGCCTGATTGTGGTACAGCGCATCACCACGCACCGGATCGCCGGTCACGCTGGCAAGCTGCTCAACCACAGCCGTCACATCCGTACCAACCGGTTCGGGAATCACGCCGCCCGAAGCCTGAAGCTGCTCGATGAGCGCCATCAGCGGCGCACCGTCCACCGGTTCCTTAGCGAACTGCTTGACCGCGAACAGATCGTCCAGCGTCCAGTTGTCGCCCTTGTTCCAGTTCATAACGTACAGGGCGATGTCTTCGATCTGATCCATACGCAGCGGACCACCAGCGGTCTGCGACCATGCGGGCATCGCGCCGTTCGGCCAGTAGTTGATGCTGGTCGGACGACCATGAATCAGGGTGGTGATGATGAGGGCTTCCTGCGTACCCACCCAACCGAGGTTGTTCAGGCGGATCGGGCGCTGCGGATCATAGCCGTTATCCATCGCCGCTGTAAGCTGACTGTTGCGCTGGGTCGCCATATCAGCAACCTGCGTGTTGATTTCCGCCACGCGGGTATCAATCTCGGTCTTACGGGCATCGGTGGTGGTCGAAAGCGATTTCTCGGCATTCAACCCGACCAGTTCCGCATTCAGATCATTGATCTGCTTGGTGATTTCCGGGAAGAAATCGTGACCGAAGAACTGCGGGCTGTTCAGGCCGGGGCCGAAGCCCGCCAGACCACGCCCGTCTGTCCCGTGACAGCGCGAGCAGTTGGTGGAGAACAGCGCCGCACCCTGTTCGATGGCGCGGGCTTCTTCCATCTTGGTGAAGGCTTGCATACGCCCACCTTCATTGATGGCGGCCCACCCCAACAGAACCATCATGCCGACGAAGGCAAGGATGCCGACGGTGATGCGATTTTCAATTCTGCCAACGAGCATACGTTCAAACATGGTTCAATCCCTAGTGCGAAAAGTACGCAGCGTCTTCGTGAATGAACACATGAGAAGTATTCACACGGCGCAGCGGATTACCGTTAGCATCCAACACCAGCACAGGCTTGCCATCGGAACCGATGACCGGCTCACCATTTTCGACCTGCACTTCGTCCCACGAGATGACCAGATCAATACGCTTCAAATTGCTCTGGTTTTGCGTGATGATGATCGCGCCCCATGCGTTGTACAGTTCGGCGTTGCTCTCTGCCAGACGATTGCCGAAGAAGGCGAGCTGCTCGCGGAACTCAGGCGCATCCAACGCCACACTGCGGAAATTCAAGCCGGAGGGCAGCGGCAGATGCTGGGCTTCCAGATCACGCTTCACCCGTTCTTCGAGGCTGACGGTGCTGCCTGCGGTCAACGGATCGGGAACCATTTGCTGTTCAATTTCGGTGTTGAAGGCGGCCACCGCAGCAGCAGCGTCTTCCGCGCTGGCGGAGGTTTCGCGGGTCGTATACATACCCGGCACCAACTGATCGTAAGGAACGGGCAGCAGTTTACCCATGTGATTGTGCGCGGGCGGGAAAACCATCTCATGGAAGATTTCCACATCCGGCGAAGTCTTCACACCAAACTCGGCCAACCCCATGTAACTGAGGATGGTCACGAATGAAATGATGCCGAGGAAGAAAGTGATGGCGAAACGGCGATGCGCGTAGCGACGGCTGACCGTCACATCGAGGTAAGGCCACACAGCCAGCAAACCGAGGATGAGGCCGGGGAAAATGATGCCCCAGAACACCTTGTCACCCAGCTTGAGCGCACCCTGAATCCACAGGAAGTACCAAGGAGCCGTCGTACCCAGCGGAGTCACCTGCGGGTCGGCATGGTGTTCCAGCGGCGCATCGTAGAACC
>CAIVEA010000490.1 GCA_903904765.1 uncultured Chloroflexota bacterium | reverse complement strand
TGGGTGAGCTTCACCTCGAAATTCTGGTCGACCGCCTGAAACGCGAGTTCAAGGTCGACAGATTGGCGAGGGATTGCCCGTCAATTTTCTTTTGCAGCGCGATCAGACCGTAGAGAAGCGCCTGCGGGGTGGGAGGGCAGCCGGGGACGTACACAACCACCGGAATATACATGTCAATGCCGGAGACAACATTGTAACCCTCTTTGAAAGGGCCGCCGCCGCTGGCACATGCGCCCATTGCCAGAACATACTTGGGTTCCGGCATTTGGTTGTACAGGCGAACAATGGGAACCACCATCTTCTTCGTGACCGTGCCAGAAACGATCATCAGATCGGACTGACGGGGACTGGCGCGCATGACTTCCATGCCGAAGCGCGACAGGTCGTAACGAGCAGCGGCAGTGGCGATCATCTCGATAGCGCAGCAAGCCAAGCCGAAAAGCAGCGGCCACATCGAAGAACGGCGGCTCCAGTTATAGACTTTGCTCAGGCTGGTAATTGCCACATTACCTTGCATCTCGGCGGGGATCGGAAACTCGGTTGCATTTAACTCGCGCAGGTCGAGCTGAGCCATTAGAGATTGACCTCCTCATACCACTCCCGCAAGATTTCGTTCAAGATACCCTCGTTCGCCAGCGCGGGATCATCAGCGAAATTAGGGAGCGCAACGATAAATTGTAAAAGCTGGTCTAGTCCCACATTATCCACATCTACATCAGAATAAACACGCCTGAGCGCAAGCACGATTTCGTAACTCGCATCCCAGTACAGCAGATGTGATTGTGAAAAATCATTCATACGCACTAGCTTAACCCAAAACGTGCCAAATTACGACAGGAAAATGATGGGCAATATTCGCGTCATTTCAACCTGCTTGCGCGATTAAGCCGGAATATCACCTATGGACAGGGCATTTTGCGCCGTTGTCCACTGCTTATTTGTTTACCTGTCCGCATCACTTTCCCGGCATGTAAAAGTGCGCTTTTGAGACCAATTTTAGGGGCAGAATGCGGCTAGAATGAGCGAAAAGTATAGATTTTAGGCGGTGGTTTGTCAAGCGAACATGGCATTACCGATTATGACGGCACGGGTGAACAGTTCAGATGTCGTTGACATGATGCAAAGGTCAATGTTAGGCTTTGCCCGTTCTACCTGAGTTTGCCGGAGGTCTTGGGAATGCGACCGGATTCCATGTTGTTTACGCAGGCGCGGGTATTTACGGCTGATCCGGCGCAACCGTTTGCCGATGCGGTGCTGGTGCGCGGGAATCGGATTGTGTACGTGGGTAACGAAGCCGAGGCGCGGCGGTTGGCTGATGGGCAGACGCGGGTGGTGGATGCCCAGCAAGCTACGTTGATGCCCGGATTGATTGACAGCCATTATCACCTGTTTATGGGGTCGGCGGAACTAGGGCATATCCAGTTGTGGGATGTGCAGTCTATGGCGGAGATGCGTGAGGTCATCCGGCAGTACGCGCAGGAACATCCCGAAGCTGCATCGGTAAGTTGCGTGCAACTGCGCTACGAGATCGTGCCGCCGGATGCACCGCTAGATCGGTATCAACTGGATGCGATTCTGGATGATCGCCCCCTGATTATTATGGGCTATGACCATCATAACGCATGGGCGAACACCCGCGCTCTGGAGGTGTCAGGTACGCTGCGCGGAGCTGTAACGGGGCCGAACAGCGCGATTGTGATGGGCGAGGATGGCATGGCGACGGGATGGCTGGTGGAGCCAGCGGCCTATTGCGTGGTGTTGCGCCACTTCGAGGAATGGGCGCGAACCGTCAAGGCGCTGATGGGGAACAGGGCGGGTGAACCCCGGCACAATCTGGAACGCGAACGCCGCTGGCTGCGCGAAGGGCTGAAATTGACGGCGCGGCATGGTATTACCAGCATTCACAACATGGATGGTGATCTAGAACAGGCCGAGTCTTATGCGTCAATGGACGCAGATGGAGAACTGACAACCCGCGTGAGCATCCCGTACAGCATTTTCCCCTCGACCACGCTGGATGATTTGCAGGAAGCCGTCCAGATGGCGAAACGATACCGGGGCGAAAAACTGCACGCCGGGCGGGTCAAGATTTTTATGGATGGCGTGCTAGAGGCGTGGACGGCCTTGATGCTGGATGATTATGCAGATCGTCCGGGCTGGAAAGGTGATGCGCTATACAGTGCCGAGCATTTCAACTGGATGGCAGAAGCCTGCGACAGGATGAACCTTCAGATCACGGTGCATGCTATCGGGGATGCGGCAGTGCGGCGCACGCTGGATGGCTATGAACGGGCGCAGCATATCAACGGGCAGCGCGACAGTCGCCATCGAATTGAGCATATTGAAGTGGTGCATCCCGACGATTTGCCGCGTTTTGCCCGTCTGGGTGTGCTGGCCTCAATTCAACCACTGCACAGCCCGATCACCTTCCCGGAGACACATGAGGTTTCGCCGGAGCGTATCGGCCGTGACCGCTGGTATCGCGGCTACGCATGGCAGAATATACGCGGGGCGGGTGCGCGGGTGGCTTTTGGCAGCGATTGGCCGGTGGTCACGCCTGATGTCATGGCGGGTATGTCTGCTGTGCTGAACCGCCGCGCATGGGATTCGGGCTTGCCCGATCACCGGCAATCGCTCACCGATACGCTACTCTCGTATACTCGTGATGGGGCGTATTTCGAGTTTCAGGAGCATGTGAAGGGGCAACTGAAGGCCGGGATGCTGGCTGACTTGGTGCTACTATCCCGTGATTTGTTCAGCACGCCGCCGGAGGAGATTCAGAAGGTGCGCCCTGTGCTGACGATGTGCGATGGGCAGATCACGTTTGAGGGATGATAGTCGGGTAGGGTGTATAATGGCGCTGATTGGCTGCTATTAGGAGTAAGAGTTCGTTTTGGATGGCATGGCGCGAAACCAAGACCTTCCCCGTTTTGATCCGCTGCGGCGTGCATGGGGCATTCTGCTACTGTCCTTTGCGGCATTTTGC
>CAIVEA010000489.1 GCA_903904765.1 uncultured Chloroflexota bacterium | reverse complement strand
TGGAACGTCTGTTAGAAGAAGTGGCGCATTCGGCGCTTTCCATCCTGTCGTGCGATTTGATCTGGTTGCTGGGGCTTTCCAGTGAGGACGAATCGTTGCAAAGCCGCATTCTGGCGACGACGGGTGGTGCGCGTGCCGAAACCGAGTTTTTGCTGACGGCGGCGAATGGGCAGGCCACACCCCGCTTCCCGTTGTCGGATGTTGAAAATCCGTTTGTGTCTACGCTGATAACGCGCAAGATGCAGGTGAATATCCCCGCCGATACGCTCAAAGAACGATTGACGACCATTTCGGTATACAGGGCCACCGAAATGCTGCGCTTGAGCTATCTCTCGATTGTGCCGCTGACCGCCGCAGGCCGCGCCCCCGGTGTGATGGTGCTGGGTAGCTTGCAACCACACAACATGGAAACGCCCCGCGCCCGTCAGATCATCACATCTCTGGGGATGCAGGCCGCGATTGCGCTGGATTATTCGCGCCTGATTTTTGACCTGACCGAACGCGAGAACGAAATGCAGCGGGAGCAATCCTTCCGCGAAATGATTCTGGACACCATGAGCGATGGTCTTGTCGTGATTGACTCGAAAGGGATGGTGAAGTACACCAACCGCCGTCTGTTGCGCTTGACCGACCACCCACGCGGATTTTTGGAAAACCGTTCGGTGGGTGAACTGTTCCACCCGGATGACCGTGCCGAAGTGATGTACGGCCTTCTACGGGAAGGTGCGACCACCATGCGTTTCGACCAGCGGTTGATTACGCGGGATGGGCGCGTGATTCCAGTGTGGCTCAGTCGTTCGCGTTCTCATTCTTCCGATATGAACAATCAGGTCATCGTGTTGAGCGACATGACCGACCAGAAAAAGCGTGAAGCTGATCTGGAACGGCAGACGGGACGTTTGCTGGCGCTGAACGAAGCGGCGCATGTCATTACTGCTAATCTATCGCTGCACGATACACTGCGTAATATTTTGAGTGCAGCTTTGAACGTGGTGCAGGCACAGGGCGCGTCGTTGTTCCTGTTCAACAAGGACAACCCGAAAGAGTTGATTGTGGTGGCGGCTGCGGGTTCGGGCGCAGATGTGATGCAGGGGATGCGCGTTCCGGTCGGGCAGGGCGTGGCGGGTTGGGTGGCACGGGAAGCGCGTCCACAACTGGTGGGTGATACGCATGATGATCCGCGTTTCTACCGGGCGGTGGATGACCAGACGGGTTTCAGCACCCAATCGTTGATCGCCGTCCCGCTCATTAACGCCGATCAGGTGATTGGCGTGGTGGAAGTAGTGAACAAGCTGGACGGGGAATTGTTCGATCAGGACGATGTGCGTCTGCTGGAAAGCATGGCTGGCACGGCGGCGGTTTCGATTGTCAACGCCCGCTTGTTCGACGAAACGCAGCGTCGAGTGAAAGAACTGGGTACGCTGTTGAACGCCAGCGCCGCTGCTTCGTCTACGTTGCAATTTAGTCAGGTGTTGGAAAGCATCGCCCGCAACCTCGCCAGTGGCTTGCAGGTCGAACGCTGCATCATTATGTCGTGGAATGCGGACAAGAACCGATTGGAGTCGCTGGCGGATGTGTCCGAATCGATCTGGACGATGGCTGAAGCACCCCGCCGCAGTTTGAACCGTGAACCGCTGTTGCGTGAAGTGCTGAACAACGGGAAACCGGAATTTGTCTCGGTTCTACACAAAAACCTCTCGAACGCACAGCGGGCGATCTTACGCGCAACCGGTATGGTGCATGTCGCCATTGTCCCGGTGTATGAGGAAAATGCTATTCGTGGTCTCGTCACGCTGGGTAGCACGCATGCGCGTACTGGATATGCGCCGCAGGATGCAGAGGCGATCCATAATGTGCTGACTGGATGGCAGTCTGCATCGCAGGGGAATAGAGGACTGACGACGGCGGATGCCGGTGCGCTGGCGGATTTGTCCGATCGGATGATGAAAGTGGGCGCGACTTGCTGGGTGACGGTGCAGGCATGGGATACCGAACTGGATGCTACCGCGCTGCTGTGCGAACGCGGGTTTGCCGAGTGGACGAAGCGCCCCGGCAAGAGCCTGATGATCGAGAGTTTCCCCACCCTGCAATCGGTGGTGCAGGGGCGCGAACTGTGCATGGCGACGCTGGAAGACCTGTCTGCCGACCC
>CAIVEA010000488.1 GCA_903904765.1 uncultured Chloroflexota bacterium | reverse complement strand
GTGCCGTCGCCGTTGCTATCCACCCAACCGGCAGCATCCAGCATCGCTTTCGCGCCTTCGGGATCGTAGGGAATGGGCTTGGCATCGGGGCGCATGTACGGCATTTCCTGCCAGAAGCTGGAACCCGTGTACAGCAGGCCGAGGTTCAGGTCTTTGTTGATGGTGTCGCGGTCGAACAGCATGATGAGCGCCTTGCGGACGTTCACATCCTGAAGCGCCGGATTGCCCAGACCTTCGCGCACATTGAAGTACCAGCCTTCGTTATAGCCGCTGGGAACGAGTTCGATATTTACACCAGCATCCTTCAGCGCCGGGGTGTCGCCAGTGGCGATGAACGTGCCGACATCCGAGTCGCCAGCCACCAGCGACGAAACGACGGTGGCATCATCCGGCACGAACTGCACGAGGATGTTGGCGATCTTGGGCGTGCCGAGGAACGAATTTTCATTCGCCACGAATGTCATCTGGCTGCCAGCTTCCCACGACACGAACTTGTACGGGCCGCTAACCACATCCGGTTCACGGTTCCAGGGAGCATCGTTCAGGTTGCCGTTGGCCTCAAAATAGGGCTTGAGAACATGCGCGGGCAGCGGGGTCATGTTCAGCTGGGTCAGCCACGCGGCATACGGTTCGTTGGTGGTGATGACCACCGTCGAAGCATCGGCAGCCGTGACGCTGGCGACCTTCTCGTTCCACGGGAAGCGGCTGGTGACGGTGTTGCCATCGGCAAGGAACATCTCATAGGTGAACACGAAGTCATCGGCGGTGATCGCTTCACCATCCGACCAGACTGCGCCATCCCGAATCTTGAAGCTGATGGTCTTGCCATCTGCGCTCAAGCCGCCGTTTTCGACGCTGGGGATTTCAGCGGCAATCGCCGGGACAGGCGAACCGGTGTTGTCAATCCACCACGCCTGCGCGTGAATCAAATCCTGCACCGTACCCGCGAACCACATATTGGTATATTGCGGGCTGAGGGTATCCGGCTCCTGCTGGAGCACAATACGCAGCGTATTGCTGGCATCCTGTGCAAAGGCAGGAACAGCCAGCGCCAGCATGAGAACCAGCGCCAATACCACAAACAAAAAACGCTTCATAACTTTCGCTCCCTTTCATTACCCATTCTTAAAACCCTGCTGACGGTATGATAACCTTTCTCCCCTCGTGCCGCAACACGCCGCCTGTCTTTCTCTCCAGTATGGTCAGTGCCGTTAGTCTCCCGTATAAAAAGGCAAGCCGCCAACGTTTCATTTAAGAACAGCTATGAAAAGCTGACGCAATACATTTCCAAATATGAAAAAAAACCTTAACGCTCTAAAAATAGGTTTCGGGTTAGCATTTAGTTATTGCTGTTTTGCATGATTTACGTGAAAGGATAGTCTCATGGCTCGTCGTATGGTTTTTGTTCTGGTAGTGGTGTTGGCGCTATTGGCGTTAGCAGGTGTGGTGTCGGCAGATGGCGGCATCAATGGTTCCGCCAATGGTTACTTTGGTGGCGACAGCTTCTTTTGCAGCAGCGCACGCGGTTGCTGGCTGCTGAACGGCAATCGTCCGGCGAACGGCGCTGTCCCCGAATTGCTGGGCGAATTTGCACAGGCCGATATTCAGGCGGCGCTGGCGACCTGCGCGGCGGATGGCACGAATGTGACCGTCGGCACAATTCAGGGCACGTATGGTCCGTTCACCCTGTCGGCTGTGTATGATGGCCCGAATGCCGATCCGGTCTGCTCACTGCAAATCAATGCCTTTGAAGGACCGGGCAAGGAAGCCAAGCCGTATGTGTTCAGCCCGAAATCGGATGGCGGTTACAAGTCGCTCGGAACGCCCAGTAACACTGACAGCTGCTATGTTGATATAGTGGCG
>CAIVEA010000487.1 GCA_903904765.1 uncultured Chloroflexota bacterium | reverse complement strand
GGTGTGAGATCGGTCAGTTCGCGCTCAAAGTACCAACCTGTGCCGATGGTCGCAAAGTCCACATCATAGCTCAAGCCATGCTGCGCGTTGCGGTTGTACAAGCCTGAGATCGTTCCGCGTGTCCCTGTTGGAATGGCTTTGCCGTCGGGTGTTTCCAGTTCGTGCCGGGCGTAAACCGTCTGCCCGATTTGGAATAAACGCGGGGATTCCTCTAGCAGCGACGGTTCAGCCGAAGGGTTGGGCTTCAGACTTACACCAAGAATAGCTTCCACTTCTTCATCCGAGCAGGGGGCATCGTCCTCAAACTGTGGAGTTGGTTCCGCTTCAGGGGTCGTGTATTCGGTGATGAGCCGTTTAATCCCGTCGGGCAAATCCCACCCCACGAAATACCATGCACGTCTTTTGCTGCTGAACCGCGCCCCATGCCGTTTGAGCGTTTCGCGCTGCGGATAGGTGTCGCCCAAAATCCACCACCATGGGCGTTCCTGCGGACTACGCTGGCTCTTTTCGGCGCGGATGCCTTCAACAGCCGCTTCTTTCTCCCCCGTCGCTGGTGCAACGGGACGAAATCCCGATGGATTGAAGTCCGGACCGGAACGCGCTGCGGATTCAGCATAAGCAGGATTGCGTCCATGTGGCAGTTCCAGCCAGCGGTTTTCCTGCCACAGATAGACCGCTGCCCGGTGGTGCTGGCGTGTCACCGCTTCCGCCCGCGCCAGTTCGTCGGCACTCACATTCAGCAGCAGATACCCATGTCGGACGGTGGTCTCACCCTTAATCTGAACGTAGCGGTAAGACGCCTGAGGCGAAGACACATCGCGTGCCTTCGCCCCGTACAATGTCAGCAGCGTCTCACAGGCAGCGCTGCTGTAGCCTATTTTATAAGCCGAAACCATCTGGTGGGTCGTCGGATGTTTCACCCGCTGCGACCCATAGCTGTGAACCGCGAGAATGTGCATCTCAGCCATGACGCGCTCCCTTCAAGGCGAATGTGACCAGGTGCGCCTCTTTCTGACGGCTCACCATGTACTCGTATCCAGATTTCGTGCCTTTGCTGTCGCCGTTCCAGATGAACATGCCGCGTGCTGAGTTATCTACCATCCAGCGGTCACGAACATGATAACGGTCAAACAGATGTCCGCCTGCGGCGCGGTAAGTATCGCGCTCAACCTTGACATAGCCGCCGTGTGAACAGCCGCCGTTGCGCGGGCGATTCGTGACCCCGACCACCAGCACTTTCGCTTTCAGCCGACGGCATTCCTGCACCACCGCCATGTCCACGCCTTTCGGGTTGTCACCGACCACGATGGTGTGACCGAGTTGATGTACTCGCCGCACCACCCGACGGGCATAGTCCAGCGCCTCGCGGTTGGCGTAGCGTGATCCAGCAATCAGGATATGTGTTTCCGACACAGCCTGCGTTGAAACGGTGGGAGCAGTCACGTTGTTTTCCACAACACTGCCAGCATCGTCCAACGGTTTCTGTGTCACTTCTGAAATCTGCGTCAGTCGTGCCGACTGTGCCAGTTCATCCGCCTGACCATTCTGTCCACGCGGTATCCAGGTGAATGTAACCGTGTGTTGTTCGAGTAATGCCTGAAGCTGCCGCCAGAGGTCGAGATTGGCGACCTGTTCGCCCCGTGCGTTCTTCCAACCGCGCTTGATCCAGTCGGACAGCCATTCGTTCACGCCGCGCACGACGTAGTTAGAATCGGCGAAAAGCTGCACCGTTGACCCTGCCTGCTTGAGTGCCTTCAATGCCTCGATGACCGCCGTGAGTTCCATCGCGTTCACGGTGGTATCCGTCGCGCTGCCCTGTAAGACCCGCAGGTATTCACCGCACTGGAGAACCGCTGCCCAGCCGCCGAGTCGTGTCTGTGTCTCACAACTGCCGTCCGTGTGAATGATAATCGGGTTCATGATGACCTTCCTGTAATTAAATTCGTAATGTGATAAGGCAAAAAAAGAGCTGGTTCGTCACCGGCTGCTGCGAACTTCGCCAATCGCCTCGAAACCGATGCCGTGATGCGCCGCCACCTTTTCCAGAATTTCGACCAGAATGTAGCGATGGCAGTGCTTTGTCGTGGCGTGGCTGTCTTTGCAGTAGCAGCACACGATCAATTCATCGCTGCTCAACGCTTCCAGAAACGTTTCTGGATTTGCCTGATACCGCTGACGCATCAACGTTGTGTACTGGCTGCGATATTCATCCCAGGTGATTTCATCCTGTTTGGATGCCATGACCATCTTCCAAGTTGGCGCGAATATCGCACCCAATCCCGTGCCGCTTTTGACGGTCGTATTCAGCACGCGCTGTCCGACACGTCCCTGATAATCTATCCGCGCTGTACCGACGCGGCAGATGTGTTTTGCTAAATCAGTCATATCAACCACTCCTGACTGAGAAAAGATGAAATAAAAAACGCTCTTACGCGCAGGTTGCCGCCCGAATGCGCCCCGGCAGTGCTTTGCAGCACCGACCACGAGACGTTGGCCCTTCCGGTGAGCAGCTTCTTGTTCCTCACTGCTCCATCCGCGACGATCTGCGCTCGATGTTCTGCGTGCAGCTTGCCAAAACACAGCTTCCTAACCTCCATCGGAGAAGATGTGTCCCACATCACAGGATCGAGAGCGCTTGATACTGCGGGACATTGCGATCATCTGTAGGAGTTCGTCGGGGCACAGTGGCTCCGGGAAAACTTACGACGCGCCCTTTCGAGCTAACGCGGCCTGATTAACGACACATCCGTCTGATCGATAACCCGCATGTATTTTTGTTAAGCTGCATTTCTGCACAGGTCTTACCACGACGGGGTTCCCCGCTGCTCACCCAAAGGGCGGCACGGCTTTGCTATGAGAGAAGCGGCGCAAGCCAAAAGCAAAGCCGTAGCCGTACCTGCTTGCAGGTATGAGGCAGTGGGGTGGCGTGGTACTGTGCAGTAAGAAATGCAGCTAAAGACAGGCGGCATCGAGCAGAGACGGCGTGGAGATCGGGCTAAGGTGAGAGGCGTTGGAAATTCGGGGATATGCTGCCCTCGATACACTCGTCAGATTGTGGATTGAACAGCAGCATGGAAAACATTCACTGACTTAATAGAGAAAAAACATACCTTATTGCATCAACTATTTCCGCTACCGGCGTTTTTTCGTCAGATATTTGCGGGTGGCATCCAGAAATTCCGCCAGTTCATCGGGGTTTTCACCGCCATAGCCTTCGATGACGAAATGCAGGCACTGTCCGACAGTGTTCAAATATGGCGGGGCTGAAGTCGGCAGCAAAATCACGTTCCTACCCGAACTCCGGTAGTCCTCGTTTACCACCCACGCCAGATGTTCCAGCAAATACCAGCCAAACTTCCCTGAAGGCAGCGTAAACTTCACGTACCATGTTCCTGCCTGCCACTGGGAAGGGTTGGTGATGGTCTCATGTCCGCCGCAGCTGCCAACGGTCATCACTCCCGGATAGCGATTGAGTGCCTGCACCAGCCTAACGATGTTGG
>CAIVEA010000486.1 GCA_903904765.1 uncultured Chloroflexota bacterium | reverse complement strand
TGACCAGCGGTTCGACATCGTAGCCCGTCATCCAGCCGAGGCGCTCAAAATGAATCGCGTAGCTGGCGAGGTCGCACACGAACATCGCGTGCTGCCCTGCGCTCTCCAGCCGCACGCTCATGTGCGCGGGCGTATGCCCCGGCGTGACCACACCGAACACCCCCGGCGCGAGTTCCACATCCCCATCCAGCAAGCGCATCTGACCGCTTTCGTACAGCGGTTGATAGTTCATGGGGAAATAGGTGGCGCGGGTGCGTTCATTGGGGCGCATGGCCTCCTCGTACTCGCGGCGCTGCACGACATGCTCAGCGTTGGGGAACACCGCCGCCAGCGTACCATCCGCCGCATAGCGCGTGTTGCCGCCGGCATGGTCGGCGTGAAGGTGGGTGTTGATGACCATGTGGATGTCGCCCGCGCTCAAACCTAACCGCGCCAACCCGTCCACCACCGTCCCACCCGGACGCTGCAAATACTGGTTGGCGATCTGCTTAGGCGTGAGCTTTTCGCCATGCCCCACATCAATCAGGATGTTCTTGCCGCCCGTTTGCACCAGCAGGCAGTTGTGAATCATCGGGACGAGATGGTTCTCGTCCGGCGGCAGCAGCGGCGACCACAACACACGCGGAACCAGCCCGAAAGCCCCGCCCGGATCAACCTTGATCGAGCAATCATTCACCATAAACAGGCGCATCTCGCCTAGTTGGATCATAGCAACAGTCCTCTCGTGAGTAGGATTGGATAGGCGCAAACCGTGTGGAGAATATGCCGCCGAAAGCGGGAGGCTGTCAACTCAACCAGTCGGTGAACTGGCGAACCAGCGCCGCCCGTTCACCATCCGGCAGGAAAGCGGACTGCGCGGCGGTGAGAATCTGCTGCTTCACATCGTCCAGCGACATCTGCATATCCTGTACCGCATGCAGCATTTCGTCGCTCAACGCGATATTCGAGATCAGCGGGTCATCGGTGTTGATGGTGGTTCGCACGCGCTTATCGTACAGGTATTGCAGCGGGTGAACGTTCCAATCCGCCACCACGCCGCTATGAACATTGCTGGTGGGACATAATTCCAGCACCGTGCCGCGCTCCGCCAGCCAATCTACGATGTCCGGGACTTCGTAAGCACGTACCCCGTGACCGATCCGGTCAGCACACAGTTCTTCGACAGCATGGCGAATATTGGCGGGTTCGCCCCATTCGCCTGCATGAACCGTCACGCCTAGCCCTAATTCTTTGGCACAGCGGAAAATCGGGCGGAACGGCTCGGCAGAAAATTCCTGTTCGTTGCCGGCCAGATCAATCGCCGCCACACCGCGATTGCGAAACTCCACCGCTGCCGCCAGCACATGCTCGCCGATTTCCACACTCTCGTGGCGATTCATCG
The DNA here is from genome assembly GCA_903904765.1 of uncultured Chloroflexota bacterium. Next base: position 7,278 of record CAIVEA010000486.1, on the reverse strand, counting down.
AAACGATCAGCCGCACCTTGATATGATGTTCCTGCTCGGCGCGTTCGGCGGCATCGCACACCCACTCAACCACATCGTAATACGAACAGCGCAGGATGTTGGAGAGGGCGCGGGGCGTAAACCGCAATTCCATGTACTTGACGTTATCAGCAGCCGCGTCCGCAATCGCTTCGTAGGTGGCCTGTTGAATGACCTCTGGCGAACGGAAGAACTGGCGAATCGTCATGAACTTGCCCAGAAAATGCTGGGCGTTGCGGGTTTCGTTGGGCATCATCTGGACGAAGGGGCGCAGCAGTTCGGAGTCATACTCTGGCATTTCGATGCCATATTTCTCAGCAATCCTCACCATCGTATCAAGGCGGAACGAACCTTCCAGATGGCGGTGAAGTTCAATCTTGGGTAAAGCGCGTATGGTTTGCAACAGTTGATCGTCTGGCAACACAGGCGCACAAACCCTTTCTAGAGAGATAAGCTGATGAAATTACGGCGACAAATCGTTAAAGAAATTATAACATAATCTCAAAACCGCAATGCCTTAACCTCGCTCCGCCAGCAACCAGCTCCAGTAGCGCCACGCCGCCGCCACACCGATGCTGATCCCGATGGCCGGCAGCCCCACATACAACAGCGCCCACACCGGATCGCCGGAGATTGCCACCGCCGCCTCCAGCCCACGCCCGATGTTCATAACTCGCGCCAACACGCTCACAGCAATCAGCCCCGCGCCGATAAAAAAGCCCCGGTAAACGGGCGGGGTGCGCGTCACATCCCCCAAGCGGCGGCTGAGTAAACCCATAACCATCATCGCAATGATAATCGCAATATTGCCGAATAAGCCGAACAATCCAGCCCAGTCTGCCATGCGCGTTCCCTCAGCGATTACGAGTCATCAAATGAAGCAAATAGACCGAAAGGAGAACCAGAAACAAGCCGCCTGTCCCCATCAACAAGTCACCCAGTACATCCCCTGCCAACTGGTTGATACTGGCATAGCGTACAGTGGAAGCGCCAAAAAAGATAATCGGCACAATGTACAGGCGATAGTAAGTGATCTCGGAGGAGGATTTTTGATAGAAACGAGCGATGAACAACAGAAATACCAGCAGCACCGCCAGCGGAAACCATGTATACAGCGTGAGCAGTTGGCTGACGGAAATAGCGGCCACAGGGTACTACCGCATACTGCGAATGACCTGCGAAATCGCCCACACACGGAAGTTGCGATCATCACAGGCCAATACGAACGAACGAATCAACTTGCGCATCTCGGCATTGCGCGACAGGGTGTAAATCGTCTGGTTGCCCGCCGCCTGTTGTTCCAGCACGCCCGCCTGCACCAGTTCAGTCACCTCGCCGCCAATCTGCTGCGAAACACGTCCGGTATAACGAGCGATATTCTCGACGGTATCCGCCGCATGGGGGTTATCGTGGAAAAACCGTACTAGGTCCCATTTGACGAACGAATTGACTTTCTCTTGCAAAAACACCAGCAGTGCCGGTTCGATATCATCCATCATGCGCGAAGCGGTATTGGTTGGCATACTTCTCAGAATCCCAGCAACTTTCAATTCACTCAAGATCATACACCGCAGCAGTCTTCTCTTAAAGATTAACCATTTCCCCGAACAGCGGCAAGTGGCAGCCCTTCAAACGTCCTTTCACCCACCCCCTATCCCTCGATGGAGTACATTCGGATTTAGGAAAATCACCCTTAATCCCCCTCCTATTCTCACTCATGGCGAAGGGGAGTAAGCGGGTTACGCAATTCTTAAATCCTTCAACCCTGAGGGTGAGGGCATTGAATATATCCCCTAATTCTTGAGGATTGTCGTTGATTCGATGCCTCTGCTATAATGCGGCTTGTGAAAAGCTTAGACCAGCCGGCTAACGTCCAGTCGGCTCGGTGACACACTTTATGGGGGGACGCTGACATGCCTATTGATAAGAATTCCAAGCAGATCATCATGCAGGACTATGCGCGGCACGAGAAGGACACGGGTTCGCCCGAAGTTCAGGTGGCGCTACTCACCACGCGCATCAATCAGCTGACCGATCACCTTCGCACGCACCGCCATGACGAACACTCGCGTCGCGGTCTGCTCAAGCTGGTTGGTCAACGCCGCCGTCATCTGAAGTACCTGAGCAAGGTTAGCCCGGATACCTACCGCGACATCATCGCCAAGCTGGGGCTGCGTCGCTAGTCGCTATCGAGGGACTTTTGCCTATTTGTAAGGGATGCCCCGCTTCCGGGGTATCCTTTTTCGCTCATGTGCGGCGGAGCAGGAATTGGAACCTGCGGCTAAAACCAATTTAGCCTCATTTTCCAGTCCCTGTCTGCCGCCTTTTGTTTGTGAGGAGGAATTGTGGAAACGATCAAGAGTCCTATGGGAACAACCCACCGCTTCACTGCTCAATACGGCAGCGATCAAATCACGCTCGAAACGGGCAAGCTGGCTGAACAGGCTGGCGGCGCGGTGCTGGTGCGGCATGGCGATACCGTCGTCTTCGCCACCGCCACCATGAGCAAAAACGCCCGTCAGGGGGTGGATTTCTTCCCGCTGAGCGTGGACTATGAAGAGAAGATGTACGCGGCTGGTCGCATCCCCGGCAGCTTCTTCCGCCGCGAAAGCCGCCCGTCGGAACAGGCCATCCTGACTTCCCGCGTGGTTGACCGCCCCATGCGCCCGTTGTTCGCGGACGACATGCGTAACGAAGTGCAGGTCATCGTCACCTGCTACAGCCACGATCAGGTGCATCCGGTGGATATGCTGGCGATTATCGCTGCCAGCGCCGCCATGCACATCTCGAACGTCCCTTGGGGCGGCCCGGTAGCGGGCGTTCGCATCGCGCTGGTGGACGGCAAGCTGGTGGTCAACCCCACTTTGCAGCAGATGGCGAAGAACGAACTCGACCTGCGCGTGGCCGGTACTGCCGATGCCATCAATATGGTCGAATGCGGTGCGCGTGAAGTGGACGAAGCGACTATGCTCGAAGCCCTCAAGCTGGCGCACCAGAGCATTCAGCCAGTGATCGCGGTCATCAACGAGATGCGTGCCGCCATCGGCAAACCCAAGGCGAGCTACATTCCGGCGGCCAGTAATGCGGCGCTGGCGGCTGAAGTCAGCGAACGCACGCAGGAAAAAATCCGCCAGATCATCATCGAAAAGACCGAACGCGACGGGCGCAACGAGGCGCTGGACGCGCTGCGCGAGGAACTGGAAGGCTTCCTGACCGAGCGTAATGAGGGCCTGACTGACCCTGATGAAGCGATTGAACTGGGCGATGCCCGTGAAGCCTTCAGCGAAGTGGTCAAGAAGGAAGTGCGCCGCCGCATTCTGGAAGACGGCGTGCGCCCCGATGGACGCAACTACACCACCATCCGCCCTCTGTCGGCGGAAGTGGGCGTGATCCCGCGTGTGCATGGCACGGGGCTGTTCAAGCGCGGTCAGACGCAGGTCCTGACGCTGGCGACTCTGGGTACACCCGGCGACTCGCAGGAGTTGGACGGACTCAGCCCGGAAGAGAACAAGCGCTACATGCACCACTACAACTTCCCGCCCTACAGCACCGGCGAAACCGCGCCGCTGCGTGGGCCGAAGCGCCGTGAAATCGGGCATGGTGCGCTGGCCGAAACCGCCCTGCGTAACATGATCCCCCCGCCGGACAAGTTCCCGTACACCATTCGCCTCGTGAGCGAAGTACTCAGCTCCAACGGCAGCACCTCGATGGCGAGCGTTTGCGGCAGCACCCTCGCCCTGATGGACGCGGGCGTGCCAATTGCCCGTCCGGTGGCGGGGATTGCGATGGGTCTGATCCTCGAAGGCAAGGATTTCGCGATCCTGTCCGATATTCTGGGTGACGAAGATCATCTGGGCGATATGGACTTCAAGGTGGCCGGCACTGAAAAAGGCATCACCGCCCTGCAAATGGACATCAAGATCACGGGCGTTTCGGAAGAAATCATGGCGCGTGCGCTGACACAGGCGCGTGAAGCCCGTATGCAAATTCTGGAAGTCATCAAGAGCGCCATCGAAGCGCCGCGCACCGACCTGAGCGACTTTGCCCCGCGCATCCTCAGCCTGAAGATCAGCGTGGACAAAATCGGTGCGGTCATCGGCCCCGGTGGCAAGACCGTGCGCGACATTCAGGAACGTACCGGCGTGAAAGTGGACATCGAAGAAGATGGTACGGTGTTCGTCTCCAGTTCGGAAGGCCCATCGGCGCAGAAGGCGCTGGACGAAATTCGTGGTCTGACTGAAGACGCGGAAATCGGCAAGATTTACACCGGCCGCGTGACTCGCATCGAATCCTACGGGTGCTTCGTGGAATTCCTGCCCCGCAAAGAAGGCATGGTACACATCTCCCAATTGGCGGACTACCGCGTGGAATCCGTCGAGAGCGAAGTGAGCATCGGTGACGAGATCATGGTTATGGTCACGGACATTGATGATGGCGGCAAGGTTCGCCTCAGCCGTCAGGCCGTGCTGGAAGGCTGGACGGCGGAAGAAGCCCGCGCCCGTGACCGTCGTGCGCCCAGTGGCGGCGGTGATCGTCGCGGCGGCGGCGGTGGTGATCGTCGTGGTGGCGGTGGTGGCTATCGCGGCGGTGATCGTGGTGGTGACAGAGGCGGCGATCGCGGTGGGGATCGCGGCCCGCGCTACTAAACCGGCAGCAGCAAGCGGAATCAAAAGCGGAGAGGTGATGAGCCTCTCCGCTTTTCATTAGTGCCGCTTACTAGGGCTGTGCGGTGGCGCTCAGGGTGGCCTGCAACTCGTAGATTTGCGTGGCTTGCGCCTCCACAGTGGCCTGAAGGTTGTTGGCGGCAGGCAGCGTTTCGATGTAGTACAGACTCAGCAGGAACAGCACCGCGAGCGCGAACATAAACAAGAAATCAAACAGACTCCAGCGCAACCGCAAACTCATCACATCACGGTCAAAAGCCTTGAGCAATGAAAAACCCTTTGGCGGCGGCGGGGTTACAGGTTGCGGCGAGCGACCAAACGGACTGCCAAAGGGTGACTTGCCCGAACTGGAACCCGGCAACCCGCCAAACGGCGTTTTGCTGAAAGACGACTTGCTGGAACTGGAACTGGACGATCCTCCGAACGGCGTTTTGCCGAAGGGTGACTTGCCCGAACTGGAACCCGGCAACCCGCCAAACGGCGTTTTGCCAAAGGGTGACTGCGGCGGTTGGAGGCGCTTCGGCGGAGAGGAAAACGGATTGGAATTGATCTGGTCGGTATCCCCATCATCCAGAATCACATCATCATCATCATCGTCGTCGTCAAAATCGAACGGGGGGAAAGACGAAGGACGCGGCGGCAGCGCCTGACCGAATCCACCAAAGGCCGAAGGACGCGGCTTATCTACGCCGAAGTCCATCTCGTGATTGATGAAATCACCAAACGGATCGGAGTCGGGCAAAGGGGGTTCAGGTGGGTTCTGGCTCATGATCCTCAACGCGCTCATGAACAGGTTTTTGTATTATCAGGCCAAATAGACGGCTTGGCAAGCGCATGAAATCACACATATCAGAAAATTCACAACTGGTTCATGAGAGTCCACAATAGCTCTCAAAAGCATTTCCTGTGCCAAACCGCCCCTCGCTCCATAGCTATGCCAATGAATCCATTCCGCTATGGAAACAGTAACTTTTTGCCATGTACGGTGTATAGTTAATAACAGTCGTCCACCGAATATAGCACCCCGCCGATGAGTGGGGTTAACGAGAAGTTGTTGTGAACACTCTGCCCCCGCCCCTCAGTTCGCCACCGTGGGCGATGCGAACCAAGCGTAGCGTCGCCATCATCTTACTGCTGGTGTTGGGCTTATTGATGCTGCGCGTCAGCGAAATCCTTCCGATGATTGGCGTGGCAATCGTGCTGGCCTACCTGCTCACACCACTGGTCAACGCCATCGAATCGAAGATCGCATCCATCGGCCCGTTACGCGGCAGCAGCCACCGGAGTGCGGCTGTTCTGTTGACGTATGTGGTCATTATCACCGGATTCATCATCGTGCTACTCGTGGTCGTACCCGTGCTGGTCGGCCAGTTGGAAGAATTTGGACGGCGCATCCCCGCCCTTATTAGCAGTCTGGAACGTAGCCTCGAAGACACGCTCAGCCAGCCGCTGACCTTCAATGGCGATCCCATTTTGCTCAATGGTCAACCATTCATCCCGCTGGAGCGCCTGCGCGAAGCGACAGGTGTGCAGCATCTCACCCAGCTGCTTCAGGTGCAGGATTTGAATCTGGTGGATGCTACCCAATCGTTCATCGGGTCGCTCACCGGGCCGGCCTTCAACTTCGTGGGCGGGGCGCTGACCGCCGTCATCAACGTGATCTTCTTGCTCTCGATGATGTTCTTCCTCATGCGCGATGGCGCGGACTTTATCGAAAAAGCCATCACCCTCACGCCCTCGCTCTATCGCGGCGATCTGCGGCGACTGTTATACGAACTCGGTCAAGTGTGGAATGCCTACCTGCGCGGACAGCTCACGCTGGCGATGTTCATGGGGACGGCGGCCTTCATCGCTGCCACGCTGCTCGGCCTGCCCAACCCCCTCATCCTCGGCCTGATCTCCGGTCTGCTGGAATTCATCCCTAGCATGGGGCCGGGTTTGGCGATCTTCCCGGCGGCGCTGCTGGCGCTCACCTCGCAATCGAACACGCTGCCCTTCCTCGAAGGTGCGCCGTTCGCGTTGATGGTCATCATCATCTGGGCGCTGCTGCAAAACATCGAGGCCATCATCCTCGTCCCGCGCATCATGGGCGGCAGCCTGAACCTGCACCCGTTCGTGGTCATCGTTGGCATCATCGCCGGAGCGAGTCTGGCGGGGCTGCTGGGCATCATCCTCGCCGCGCCGGTCATCGCCAGCCTGCGGGTGTTCGCACAGTACGTCTATGGTAAACTGATGGATCGTGATCCCTTCCCGGTCAGCAGCCGCCCCGTGCGGCGTTCGGCGCGACAATTGTGGCCGACTGGACAGGCGTGGGTCATCCGTACAGGCGATCAGATACGTGATTGGGTGGAAACCCGGAGGAAACAGGATGTCTGACGACATTCCCATGCACAATTTGATTGAAACCGAAAACTTCGGCGTGTGGCTCTCGGAAGAACCGGACGGCGAGCGCGTCTTTCATGTGGAGTTCAACTCGGTCACGCTCCATCTGCTGCGCGAAGAGTGGGAAGAAATGCTGGAAGTGATGCGCGTGGCATCGAGCGAGGCGCGTAAGTACGGCGCATGACCGACTCCGCCCCCCTCCCCCTGCACCAGC
>CAIVEA010000485.1 GCA_903904765.1 uncultured Chloroflexota bacterium | reverse complement strand
CGCCATCCACCAGCGGCTCAGCCACCAATTCCAACGCACTGACACGCGGACGGGGACGCAAAAACTGGGTTACAAACCCCATTTCCTGACGACGCAGCAAGGCAATATCTACATCGGCTGCATGCGCTAGATCAATCACCCCTGCGGAGGACGAGAACAACGCTCGCCCGCTGGTTGGCACGTAGGTGCGATATAAGCAGCGCAGCAGGGATGACTTACCCGCGCCATTCGCCCCTCCCACCAGCACGAACTGCCCTCTTTCCAGCGAAAAAGACAGGTCGCTGAACACCTCAATCTCACGTTGGAGATGGTCAATGTAAAAACGTTTCGTGAGCAAATTCACTTCGAGCAGCGGCATCCGGTTTACTCTCTCACAACTTGGCATGAACAAGCTGCTGGGTATAAGCATCCTGTGGGTCTTCAAGAATCTGATCGGTCAAACCCTGTTCCACCACACGACCATGACGCATGACCATCACCCGATCTGCTAATGTGCGAATCACGCCCAGATCATGCGAAACGAGAACGATAGTCATGTGCCGTTCGCGCTGAAGACGTTTGAGCGTATCGAGTACCAACGCTTGCACAGACACGTCCAAGCCGGTTGTCGGCTCATCTAGCAGCAGCAGCACCGGACGCAGTGCCAGCGCCTTCGCCAATTGGACGCGCTGCTGCATGCCGCCGGAGAGCACACGCGGGGGATCATCCATCCGGTTCAGCGGGAACTCTGAAATGGACAGCGATTCGCGTGCCGCAGCACGTAAAGACGCGAAAGTACGCTCCCCGGTCAACAACAACCGTTCCGCGATATTGCCGCTGCTGGTGAAACGCATCCGCAATCCCAGATGCGGGTTCTGATACACCACGCCAATGTTCATAATCTGCACTTCGCGGCGGCGAAACCGATCCAGCACGAACAAATCCTGACCGTCCAGCGCGGGGGTATTCAACTGGTACGTGCCGCTGTCTGGTTGCTCCTCTAAATTGAGGAGCCGCAGCACACTTGATTTACCCGATCCCGACTCGCCCACAATCCCCAACACTTCGCCGGGATAGGCTTCCACATCCACATCAGCCACCGCCTGCACCCGACCATATCGTTTGTGTAACCCGATAGCGCGGATAATGGGTGGAGATGTGACGAGTTGCGGCGGCTCAAATCGGGGGGATAACGGGTGGTTTGAGGTATCCGGCATGATAGAAATCCCCCTGATCGTCATAATAAGTTGCGCCAGACTGTCCTGTTTCGACCAATTTGCTGGCGTAGCCGCTATCCGAAAGCTCGTATTGCGAAGTACCATCTTCCTGCGGGAGTTCGTTCATGAATTTGTTTTGAACATCGGTAGTCTTGCACACCCACCCCTTCTGGTCTTCCACCTGAAACGGCACATCGTTGAACTCCAGCGGATAGACATCGGTATAAGGAGGGACGGCATAAAGACGCTTCTCACGTCCTGCCGAAAGTAAGGTCAGATGGGCGGCCTGATGCAGCTTAGGTGTATCCCAGCGCGGAATGGGGCTGGGGCTGATGATATAGCGTCCATTCACCAGCGATGGATAACTCGCGCCCTGTATGTATTGCCGGTAACGAACCAACTGTTCGTACAGCAACAACCACATCTGCCCGTAATCTGCATCGGCATGCAGTTGATGTGCTTTGGACATATCAGCCGTTACACCGCGCAAAGGTTCCGGGTCAGGCACTTGCAATACCAGTGCTTGACCTTCGAGCATGATTTCTTCAGGAATACGAT
>CAIVEA010000484.1 GCA_903904765.1 uncultured Chloroflexota bacterium | reverse complement strand
GGCGCGATTCTGCCAGTACGGGGATCGCGTGTTGGGGCGCACCGCCGGCCACGTCTTGCCCCGGCTCATGCCCTGCGTCTCCACGCGCACTGGCCACGCCTTCGTGGTGAAGGCATCCGGCATTAGCAAATAGGCAATCGCCGTCGAGTCGTGTACTAGCAAGCCGCCAACATCATTCCGGCTTTTGCTGAAGTCCAGATAGAAGGGCGTGATGCGGGCGAGGTGCTGCGCCATCGGGCTGCTGGAACGGGCATAGGCTTGCAACTGGTCATAGGTCATGCAGGCTTTGGTGGTCACATCCAGCCCGACCATTGTCAGCGGCCAGCCCGCGCCCAGCACCACATCCGCCGCTTCCGGGTCGTCGTGGATGTTGGCTTCGGCAGCCGGCGTGGAGTTGCCGGGGACGAGCGCGTTACCGCCCATCAGCACCACTTGCTTTACATGATTTACAATACGCGGTTCTAAGCGCAGTGCCAGCGCGATATTGGTCAGCGGGCCAATCGGCACGAGTGTCACTTCGCCCGGTTGACTCATGATTTGTTCCACGATGAACTGCGCGGCGGACTGCCCGATAGGTGCGCCTTTGGGTGGTGGCAGATGTACGTTGCCCTGTCCGTCGTCGCCATGAATGAAGGTTGGCGGGTTGGCATAATCGCCCACGAGCGAGTTAGCTGCGCCTGTCGCCACCGGAATTTCGGTGCGTCCGGCGATCTCCAGCAGGCGCAGCGCGTTGGTGGTCGCCAGATCAACATGCACGTTTCCGAACACGGTGGTCAGGCCAATCACCTCCAGTTCAGGGGAGGAAAGGGCGAAAAAGATCGCCATCGCGTCGTCAATGCCGGGGTCAGTATCAATGATGATTTTTGGGGAGGGCATCGTCCGTATCCTATTGTGAGCAAGCAAACGAAAGGCGGATTATAACGGGGATGGAACAATGGTGCGAAATAGAATAAAGGAGAATGTTAATTTAAAATATCGTAAATTACGACGCATGTCAGGTCGTGAATTTCATATAAAGTTACAGGTTGGTTATATGTAAGAAAATTTATACTGTTTGACTGAAAATTGTTGTATTCTGCAATTAGGTCAACTTACACGCTTCGTCGCCGGAGGCGAGATGGACCACAATTTTCTTTCAATGCCTGTATTGGCTTTCTCTGCCGCATCCGCTGCGGTAGCCCCGATTGCCGGACAGGTGAGAGTCACTCCTCCTCCATCTGACGCTGCGTACATCCCAAATCCACAAAATCATCTTTACAGGATGCACTGGCAGGCGTTGTTGCTTACCAGTACGGGATAGGCTACGGCTCGACGGGTCATAGCGATTACTTCGCGCTGACATCGGGGCGTAAAAATACGGGGCAGTAGGAAGAAGGGGGTTCAAAATGGCAGCGAAAATAGTGTACATCGCTTCTGTGCCGACGAGCAAACGTGTTGCTGATCGTCTGGCCTTTGAACTGGACATGCGCGGCAACAAGGTGCTTCAGTCACCAACCGATGCCCGCAAACCTTCCGACTCGTATGTGATGCGGATTGAACAGGCCGATGCGTTCGTGTGCGTGATCGGCGCAGAGTCGCTGGATCAGGCCCTGTTCCGGCAGGAGATTGACCGGGCGCTGTGGTTGCACAAGCCGATGCTGTTCGTCTTTCACGAGCATTTCCAACTGACGCATTCGCATAAGTCGGCTTTGAAGCCCCTGCTGGCACGGTTTGACCACATCTTTGTGAATGCTGCCAAAGAACCAGCACTGGAAAACACAGTTGCACAGATCACAAGCTGGTTGAAGAACCCCAGCAATAAGCTGCCCGCACAGCAGCGCCACCCGGACTATGAATTTGAGCCGTGTTCGGTTGGGACGAAGTACCATATCTTCCTGAGCTATTCGCGCAAGGACAAAGAGTTCGTCATGCGCCTGCACCACGACCTGACTCAGCAGGGATTCAAGGTGTGGATTGACCAGTACGAATTGGAACTAGGAACACCGGACTGGGAGATTGAAATTGTGCAGGCTATCAACCATTCCGGTTGTGTGGTTGCGGTCATGACACCGGACGCGGCAAATTCCAAGTGGGTCGCCCGCGAACTGGCAAAATCCGACGATCTGGATCGCACGATTTTCCCGATTCTGGCACGCGGCGATGCCGGTCACGCCATCCCGTTACGCTTGAGTACCCATCAGCGCGTGGATGCCACTAAGAATTACAATGAGGGGCTTCACCGTCTGGTGGGGGCGCTGCGGCGGCATTTGGCGGCTTCGCCCGTTTAGGGCGCGGGTTCGTCCTCTTCTTCTTCCACCGGCGCGTGGGCGAACACGGTGACGGCGTGCGGGTAGTCTTCAGTGACCACCATCTGGTTGAAAAAGAAGCTGCCTGTGCGTTGTGCCTGCACCACCACAATGATTTGATGATCGCCCGCGCCCACCACCTGCTCCACACGCAACTTGCCGAGTGCGCTGTACAGCGCCTCCTGTTCCTCTAAACGCTCCTCCAGCGCAATCTCCTGCAAGGCCTCGGCGGAGTAGCTGTCGCCGATGAACTGGCGCAAGCGAGCGAAATCCCCCCGATTGTAGAAGGTCATTTGCGCCATGTAGCGCATTCCGGCGCGGCTTTTGGCGAGGTACTGGGCAATCGTTTCAGCCATGCGTTACGCCCCGTCGCGGTGGAGGATGCGGCTCAATTCGCGCTGCACCAGTTCCGGGCGCTCGTCGCGCAGCAGCGGTAGCCGCGCTCGTGTGCGGTGCAACTGGTTCAGGTCAATTTCTTGCACCAGCAGCATTTCGTCAAAGTAATGCCCGTGTACGACAAACTCGCCATCCGGGTCTACGATGGATGAGCCGCCCCAGAAGTTCTTGCCATCCTCATAGCCCACGCGGTTGCAGTGAATCACGTAGTTGGTGAACATACTGCCGTAAGCCTGATTCACCAGTTCCACCCAGCGCGACCCCGCCAGCCGATCACCGCTGTCCAACCCCCGACTGGGGCTGGCGCTGTGGAAAATGAGGATGTCCGCACCGTCCTGCCACAGCAGGTAAGCGGGCGACATGTGCCAGAAATCCTCGCAGATCAGCATCCCGATGCGACCGAAGCGCGTATCGAAAGCGCGGGCGTGTTCGCCCTGATCGAAGTAGCGCCCTTCGTCAAACATAGCGTAGGTGGGCAGGTAAATTTTGTGATGGATGTGCTTGCATTCCCCGCCGGAGAGATACGCGGCGGCAGTGTAGAACCGCTGGCGCTTGTCCTCGTGGACGAAGCCGAACACGATGTCCATTTGTTGGCTGGCATCCAGCAGCGTGCGGAAAGTGGCATCGTCGCGGGTGGGGCGGATCGCCACTTCCGGCACCAAGTCCTGCACCTGATAGCCGGTGAGCGACAGTTCCGGGAACACGATCAAATCCACGCCCTGCTCATTGGCCTGTTGAATGGTGTGCAGATGTTTTTCGAGGTTGGTTTGCACATCGCCCAACTTGGGGTACATCTGGGCAAGCCCGACTTTGATACGCATGGGTGTACTCTTTCTTTGCAGCAGGCTATATGACCCTCATCCCTCGTCCCCTTCTCCCTCAAGGTGAAGGGGTGGAAGACTCTCTCTAAAAAACGCTACTCATAAGCTGATGACATCCCGCAGAATATAGGGGCGTAGCTCATCTCGCAGGTGTGCAGCACTGGCGATCTGCACTGGATAACCGAGTAGCAACCGCAGCGCCCCCACCAATTCAGACAGGTCTAGCAAGTTGAAGTGCGAAGGT
>CAIVEA010000483.1 GCA_903904765.1 uncultured Chloroflexota bacterium | reverse complement strand
TTCCCCTAATGCTGTGGCACCGGGGTGATTCTCACCGGCGACTGTTTCAGGTGCCGAGGTCTTATCTTGCTTCAATTGCTCAAGTTTAGATTCCGCAATCGCTTTCGCATTTTCTGCGGTTTGAAGTTCATCCGAGAATGCAGAAAGAGTCGCTCTTTCTGCATCAATCTGCTCATTTAGCGATTTGATGGTTTCGTCTTTTATCTCTAGTTCACTTTGCAAGAAATCAACCTCTTGTTCTAGTGAGTTTTTTTCTTCAGAAGTGCTTGCTCTTTCCCTATTTATGGCCTCTAATCTTTGATCGCGCTCCTCAATTTCCTTACGGAACTTTTCTCTACTTTCATCCAATTGGCGTTGAAGTTCTTCGGCACGAGTAGTGATAGAATCACTTTTTTCAAGCTGAATGCCTTTGACGAGATCAATAATGCCAAGCGGCGGCTTTTCGCCGTTTTCCGTATGCACTCTCAGAAACCAGTCGTATTGCCGCCCTCTTGCCAATGGGTTGCGCGTATTGGGTGGCCTATAACTTTTCCCCGAATGCGAAACGGTGATTCCGTTTTGAACAAGTGCATTCTTGATGCGTTCTAATTCATCGGCAGTCGCATTCACCAGAACATAACCATAGTATCCAGTATTGTCATAGAAGAAATCACGATAGGGTTGCAAAGACATGGAAAAATCTTTCCAGTGTATATTTTTGATTAATCCATAAGTTATCACCTTTCTTTATCTCAACAAGAGTGTCGCAAATAATCAGGATGAGATGATTTATGTCATTTGTTACAAGTATGTAATCGCCATAGTGGGAACAAATTCATCTCATAATGTCTTCCTACTCCCCCCCACCGTCGCTGATCAGCGCCAGTGCTGCACGGGCATTCTCGTCCCCGTCCAGCAGCAGGATTTTGACCGCCAGCGTCAGCGGCACGGCCAGCAGCGCCCCCGCCGCCCCCAGCACCCACGTCCAGAAGATCAGCGACAGGAAGATGAACAGCGTCGAAATCCCCAGTTCTTCGCCCATGAAGCGCGGCGCAACGAAGTTCTCGATCACATTGTTAATCACGCTGTAGACCACGATCAGCACAATCGCCATCACCGGGCCTTTTTCCAGCAGCGTCACTGCCACCGGCGGGATTAGCCCCAGCACAAAGCCCACGTTCGGAATGTAGTTGGTGATGACCGCCAGCACGCCCCACGCCACCGCAAAATCCACGCCCATCAACAGCATCGCCACCGTCTGAATGGCCGCGATCACCACGCCGAACACCGTCCGCAGCAGCATGTAGCGCTGCACACTGTCGAGGAACAGATCAGCCTTCGCCAGCCAGCGGCTATCCGGCGGCAGCACCGCCCGCAGCCGTCCGGGGATGTTGGGCGCATCCACCAGCATGTAGAACAGCATCAGGAACACCAGCAGCACATTCCCCACCGAGTCAAATGTGCCGCGCAGTACGCTGCTCACGAACGGGAATAGCGACTGGACATTGAACGACTCCAGCCCGTTCCGCACTTCTTCCGAAAGCCCCAGCTTATCCAGTTCCGTCCATGTTGTCGTTTCCAGCCGCTGAAGCTGCGCCTGATACTCCGGCAGCTTGCGGATAACCTGATTGGTCGAAACCACCACGAACAGCCCCAGCAGCACGCCGATCAGGATGATTAACCCCGCCACCAGCGCCACCGATGCCCCCTGCGACCAGCCGCGTTTGCGTAATCGGTTCTGCACTGGCACGCACAGGATGGCGATTAACGCCGCCATGAACAGCGCGTTCAGCAAATCCGAAGCGGCGCGCAGTCCGGCGATCACAAGGACGATGGCCGCGCCCGTCAGCAGCAGGCGGGATAGGCGTGAAGAATCGGCGGATAGGTTCATCGGTGTAGCCTCTTTCATCCGGTACGGTTACGGTTCAGGTTCGAGCAAGCGGGCGCGGGCGGCGGCCAGATCAGCCGCGCTCAGACCGCCCTCCCGTAGATACGCCCCCACATCAAAATGGGTGACGAGATTGAGAATCGTGTCGCGCACGGTGGTCTGCTCTCGCGCCAGCAGCCCCTCGCGCTCGGCATCTGCGCTCAGTTCGTAATCCGCCAGAATCGCCTCCGGCTCTACACCCGCCAGCATCAACATCAGCAGGCTCACAATCCCCGTGCGATCATTCCCGCGTTTGCAGTGAACCAGCACCCCGCCGGGACGGGCGCGGGCGAACGCTTCCACCACCGCGATATGGCGCTGCGGCCACCGCATCAGCGCATCCTGATAGTACAGCGGCGTACACCACAGGTCGGTATTCACCCACCGTTCCACGAACACAGGGTCGCTGAAATCCTCAATCGCACA
>CAIVEA010000482.1 GCA_903904765.1 uncultured Chloroflexota bacterium | reverse complement strand
TGTCGTAGGATTGGCTGTGAAACCCGCCACCGGAGCGACGGCGGGGGCGCTGACGCTGATGACCTGCTGGGTGAAGTTGGAGCCACCGGGACCGGAGACGGTGAGCGAGACGGTGTAGCTACCCGCAGCGTTAAAGGTGTAGGCGGGATTGGGGTCGGTGCTAGAACCAACGCCGTCACCGAAGTTCCACTGGTAGGCGGAGATGTCGCCCGTCGAAGTGTTAGTGAACTGGACGGTTAACGGCGCAGTGCCCGTAGTGGGGTTGGCTGTGAAACCCGCCACCGGAGCGACGGCAGGTGCGCTGACGCTGATTTGCTGTTCTGCGTTATCTGTGCCTACCGAGTTACTGGAAGCCAATTTGATCGTGTAAGTTCCGGGACTGACGAACTGGTGAACCGGATTGCCTTCGGTACTAGCTGGAGTGCCGTCACCGAAGTCCCATGCGTAGGTCAGACTATCGCCTGTAGAGGCGTTGGTGAACTGGACGGTCAGCGGTGCTGCACCCGTTGCGGGGTTAGCGGTGAAGGCGGCGTTGGGTGCGGCGATGGGCTGGGTGGCAGTGATAGTTGTATCGGCTGTATCGCTGCCGCCGGGGCCAGTCACTGTGAGGGTGACGGTATATGTGCCGGCTGTGGTGAACGTATGCGAGGGATTGGCAGCAGCACTGGTCTGGCTATCGCCAAAGTCCCATGCGTAGGTTGTGATCGAACCAGTGGTTTGACTGCTGAATTGCACGACTAAGGGCGCATCCCCGCTGGAGGGATTGGTGCTGATAGTGACGGTGGGCGCATCGGGCGGTTGTATGACGGTGATGTTGCTCTGGGTGGTGTTTTGTCCACCAGAGCCGATGGCTGTTAGCTTGACCGTATACGTTCCGGCATTGGCGAATACATGCACCGGATTTTGTTCAACACTGGTCTGCCCATCCCCGAAATCCCACGTATAGCTGGTGATTTGTCCGGTGGACTGGTTGGTGAATTGGACGCTCAACGGGGCGTTGCCGCTGACCGGATTGCCTGTAAACGAGGCAACCGGCGCAGGAACAACCGGGTCTGAGACCGTGATTTTGCGGGTTACGAAAGATGTGCCGCCCGGCCCGGTGACGCTAAGAATAACGTTATACGTCCCGACGGTTGTTAGCGTGACGCTCGGATTGGGCAGGGTGCTGACCTGTCCGTCGCCGAATGACCAACTCAGGCTGGTGATTTGTCCGGTGGACTGGTTGGTGAACTGGACGGTGAGGGGTGACGGGCCAGTTGTCTTGTCCTGCGTGAAGGCAGCGGCAGGCGGTGTTTGGCTCTGGACGTTGATTTGGCGGGTGACGTTTGACGAACCGCCGGGGCCGCTAACCGTGAGGGTGACATTATAAACCCCCGGCGTGCGGAAGGTGTAGGTTGGATTGGGGTCGGTGCTGCTGCCGCCGTCGCCAAACGTCCAGTAATAGTTGGTGATCTGGCCACTGGACTGGTTCAGGAAGCGCACGACGAGCGGAGATTGACCGCTGGTGCGATCTTGCGTGAAGGCCGCAATCGGGCGCGGGATATTGGGTGTGGCCGACGGAATAGGCGTGGGCAACTGATTCTGAATGCGGATGCTGTTTACAACGGTGGCGAGGCTGGTGCCATCCCGCAGGGTGACGCGCAACCGTAGCTGGTAGGTGCTGTCCTGCACCATTGTGGTGTTCCAGATGCCAAGCAAGCCGTTTATGACGGGCGTTTGCACGATACCCGTAGCGGGATACCACAGATTACCCGGATTGGGGTCAGGGCCATATTCGATCTGATATTGTAGGAATTGTGGATGTACTGCTGCGCCCAGAATTTGGACGTTACCCGCGATTACATTCCCCGGTATGGGCGAGAGAATGAAAATGCTGATGGGCAGCGCGGTTGACTGAGGGAAAGCATTCAGTGTAGGGGGCAGTATCGATGTGGGTGGCAGAATAGCCACTGCTGTAGGCGGTACCAACGGCGTGATGGGTAGTGCCGTTGGTACACCGCTAGTCGCCAGAGGCGTGCGGCTGGGCGGCGGCGTATTGGTCGGCACTTCGGTGAGCGCAGTTTGCTGCTCTGGCGCACCGGAGAGGTTGCAGGCCGTGGCGGACAGGGCGACCAGAATCAGTAGCAAACTGATCCAGACAAAGCGTCTGGTGGAGTGGCTCATAACAATCCCTCGTTGATGTGTTCACTGACTACACATCGATTATAACAGCTAATAGGCGCTTGAACCTGACGCAAGGGTAACGCTGACCTACCGCAACCCTGCTGACTTGTGGGCATTTAGGAGGGATGTTACACTCAATTCAATCTATATCGGACTGAATTACCATCACTAGCTTAATGCTATGTGTATGAATCATCTCAAGTTGGGCGATTCTTTGAGGTGAAAGGATGCGCTGATGAAAGCTTTAATTGTTGATGATGAGCAATCCATCCGTGATGCGCTGGGGCGCAAACTGCGACGGGAAGGTTTTGAAGTGGTGCTGTGCGCGGATGGGCTGGAAGGGCTGCGGGCATTTCATGCCGAGCGCCCGGATGTCATCATCCTCGATATTGTGATGCCGGGGGGCATGGATGGGCTGACGGTGTGTCAGCGCATCCGCGAAGTGGCAGATACGCCGATAATGATGCTGTCGGCGCAGGCGATCAAAGAAGAAGATGTGATTGAGGGATTGAATGCGGGCGCGGATGAGTATCTCATCAAGCCGATTCGGTTGAATGAGTTTGTTGCCCGCATCAGTGCGCTGCTTCGCCGTTCGCAACTGGCTGTTTCAGAGACGGAACAGGTATATAGCGATGGCTATCTGAGCGTGGATTTGCATCGCCGCCATGTGCATGTGGCTGGACGGAAAGTGCATTTGACCCCGACGGAGTTCAAACTGCTGGCGATGCTGCTCGAAAATGCAGGGCGGGTCGTGCCGCAGCGTGATCTGCTGGAGCAGGTATGGGGACGCGAATACATTGATGATGTATATTACCCTCGGGTGTATATCAGCCAACTGCGCCGGAAGATTGAACGTGATCCGGCGAATCCGTTGTATATACTCACCGAGCATCGCATCGGTTATCGTTTCGAGAAGCAGGCACCAGCACCACCCCGCTAACAATGTCACTTTTTGGCACTGTCACACTGCTTGTCAATGCGTTAACGCTGGCGCTTTCCCTCGGTTTTCTACTCATCGTCTTATGGAATGATGCACGTAAAGAGCTGAATCAGTTTTTTGCTGTCTTTCTGGTGATGGTGGTGGTGTGGAATGTGGGATCGCTGCTGGGGTTGGTCTCGTCGCTGATCGAACCCAACTCTCCGTTGATTCCTACAGCTGTGAGCGTGATGGAAATGGGCTATACCGGGTCGAGTATTGCGGCCTATGCCCTGACCGCTGTACTAGTCGGCGTGCATACGCGACGCTTTCGCTGGTTGGCGTTCTCTGGCTTGCTACTTGTGCTGGGCTACCAGTTATTGCTGTTTTTCAATAACACTCCTGTGCCATTTGCGGTGGCATCGGAAGGATTGTACCAGTATAGGTTTCAACCGATGTCGGCGTTGTTGTTTCTGGGGTTCGATTTCGTTATCGTCTACCTAATCTGGACGTACAGGCGGAAGATACAGTCAACCGGTTTGCTGCTGGGACTGCATCTATTTGTGATCGGGCAGAGCTTCGGGTTGTTGAACCCCGAACTTCGCATTGCATCGTTTTCAATCAATATCTGTGCGGTGGCGACACTGCTCATCAGCTTTGCAATCTTGAGGCTTGAGATAATTGCACCGTTGGCAGAGCGCATCGTGCAGGTGGAGGCTGTGCATAAGGTTAGCCTTGCCATCAGCAGTCATATCGCACTGGAGACGGTACTCAATCAGATTGCGATTCAGGCAGCGGGATGGTTGGAGGCAAACGCAGCCGGAATATTCCTGAAAAATCGAGATGTGCTTGATCTGACCACCGTGTATGACTTGCCCACTTCGTTTCTTCATGCGCTGATTCCGATAGGGCAAGGCGTGGCAGGGCGGGTGGCGGAGACTCAGCGTTCGATCTATTTAGAGAATTATGGGCGCGATTGGAAGCATGAGGTGGATCTGCCGCTGGCGCGGGAAACGTTCGGGTCGGTCATCTGTGTGCCGCTGGTGTATAGTGCCGAAACGATAGGCGTGCTGATGGTGATTGCGGGACTGAGTGGTCGCCTGTTTAAGCGGGAGGATGTGCAACTGCTGGAACTGCTAGGGGCACAGGCAGCGGTTGCGATTGCCCATAGCCGATTGTTTGCCGAGCAGGAAAATCTGGCACGGCAGGTCGAGGCTTCGCGTAGTCAGTTAGAAACAGTACTCATCAGCACAGAAAATCCAGTTATTGCTGTAGACCGACGGATGCGGTTGATCTTTGCTAATCCCGCAGCGCGATATTTGCTTCAGCCGGAACAAATGGTTGTCAATCGTTCGATCACGCGCAGTGTTCCTTCTTCGATGCTGCCGCCGGATGTGAACCGCGCACGACAAGATTTACGACAGAATCGCGTGCATATCTATGAGATCGCACATCAAGGGAAAATATTCCTATGCCATCTAGCGCAGTTGGGTCGTCCCCGTGCGACGGGGTGGGTGGCTGTGCTAAACGATGTGACCGAACTCAAAGAACTGGATCGGCTGAAAAGTGAGATGGTTCGCATGACGAGTCATGATCTGAAGAATCCGTTGCAGGCGGCATTTGCTAACCTCGAACTGTTGAGTGAGGATTTAGCTGAGTTCCCATCGGATGATGTGCAGCTTTCGCTGACGACTATCCATAAGCAACTCATCCGCATGAATCGTATTATCAGTGGGATTCTTGATCTAGAACGGGTTAAAGACGGCGTGTTAACAACGGAATGGTGTGCGCCCGATCAGGCGGTTTTACGTGCTGTGGAGGATTTGCGTCCTCTGGCGGATGATCGTCAGATCCAGATGACTGTCACGATACAACCGGATTTGCCCAGCTTTGCGGCTGATCCTGAGCAGTTTGATCGAGCATTGGCGAATGTGATCGAAAATGCGATCAAGTTCACGCCAAAAGAGGGGCAAGTGAGCGTGGAGGCGAGCCGTGAAGGGAGTTATATACTGTTCACGGTAAGCGACACCGGAATTGGTATTCCGGCAGAACTGCATCCGCATGTGTTTGAACGGTTCTGGCGCGGCGCTCAGAAGGGGCAACAGGGGGCGGAGCATATCACCGGAACTGGACTTGGTCTTAGCCTTGTCAAGACCATTGTTGAAAATCACGGTGGTAAAATTCACTTCACCAGTCAGGAAGGAATTGGCACGACGTTTGTCATCGAAGTTCCGGTGCTGCTTGACAATGCTGGAAACCGCGCCAAGTGATGTAACCCCGGAGGATGTTCAATGAGAAAAATCATGGTTTATGGTTTAGTGGTTATTATTCTGCTATCGGCGGGGTTATCGTTGGTATCTGCTCAAGAAGCAGCTACCCCGCCGACGTTGCCGACCAAGACTCCGATTGCTGCCCCGAATGGGTCGGAAACTCCATCTGCGGAGGTTGTGGCGTCGCCATTGGTGCAATCGTTCACACAGGCGGATTTGACCATCCTCACTGGGAATATTCAGCGCCCGAATGGGCTGGCATGGTATGACGGTACGTTGTATGTGTCGTGCAGCGGAGATTGGACAGTCTATGCGATTGATTCGGCCAGCGGAACGACAACGCAATATATTTACGGCGTGAAGAATGCAAACACAATCTATGCGGCAGCTACATCAGGTGAGCGTCCGAGCCTATGGATGCCGGATTTCATGAGCAACGCGCTGGTGGTGATTGAGAATGGCGTGAGCCGGATTGTGGCGGCAGATCTCGCTGGTCCGTGGGGGATTACACGCTGGTCGGAGGATACCTTCCTCGTGACGAATTTGAAGGGGAATACACTGATAGCGGTTCAGACCGATGGGCAAGTGCAGGAATGGGTGAACGGTTTCCGTTCACCGACAGGTGTGGCGGTGGATGGGAACTATGTTTATGTAGCGAATACTGGCAGCGCACGGCGGGCTATCGAGTGGATTGATGCGTCCGGGCTGGCAGACGGTTCGATTCCGGTTGCTAATGCGAAAGAGGCTGCGAAACCGCTGGTGAGTGGATTGCAGAATACGACCAATATTGTGATGGCTCCCGACGGGATGCTGTATTTCAGCTATGCACTCGGTACGCGGGGCGTGGTGGGGCGGGTTGACCCGGTTGTGTGCCGCGAAAATGGGGGATGTACGAATGCTCAGGTTGAGGTGGTGCTGTTCAGTGATATGGCTGCGCCGTTGGCAGGATTGACGATCTCGCCGGAGATGAACTTGTATGTACACACGATTTTCAGCCCTGATCTTTACAGCATCTCGTTGACGGCACAGCCTGTGATACCGAATTAGGTGTAGGCACAGCAGGCGTAACGAAAAGGGTATCTGAGGATACCCTTTTGATTCGCGGGATTATTTTTAGTGTTCGACTTTGGTTTTACGCTCGATATAGCGCACGATGAGCGAACCGATAACGGTCATCGTGAGGTAGATGACTGCGACTACCAGATAGGTTTCGAGATAACGAAATGAACGCCCCGAAGATGTTTTGGCGATCTGCGTGATGTCGCGCACGCCGAGGATGGCGACGAGCGAGGAGTCTTTGACCATCGAAACCATATCGTTGCCTAATGGCGGCAAGATGCGGCGGATGGCCTGCGGGAGGATGACGTAGCGCACGGTTTGGATGTAGGTCATGCCTAGCGAACGTGCCGCTTCAATTTGTCCTCGTCCGATAGATTGGATACCTGCGCGGAATGTTTCGGAGACGAATGCGCCATAAGTGAAGGCCAGTGCGAGGATGGCGGATTCGGGCGAACTGCCGCGAATATCGAGATCAAT
>CAIVEA010000481.1 GCA_903904765.1 uncultured Chloroflexota bacterium | reverse complement strand
GTTAAGCTGATGACACTTCTTGAAGTACGTAACGTCACAAAGCGCTTTGGCGGCCTGACAGCGGTGAGTGATGTCACCATGTCCATTGCAGAAGGCAGCATCAGCGCCATCATCGGACCGAACGGCGCGGGCAAAACCACCTTTTTCAACCTGCTCACAGGCATCTATGTCCCTGACGAAGGCACGATCAACTTCGGCGGGCGCTCCTATGTCTCGGATATGGGCACGACGATCAACTCCGCAGGGCGTTCGCTCATCGGGCTGCGCCCCGATCAGGTGAACGCCGCTGGCATGTCACGCACCTTCCAGAACATTCGCCTGTTCCCCGGCATGACCGTCCTCGAAAACGTCATGGTGGGGATGCACTCGCGCTTGAACGTCTCGCTCATTCGCACCATCACCCGCCTCGGTGGGTTCAACGCGCAGGAAAAACGTGTGCGCGAAAAATCCAGCGAACTGCTGAACTTCGTCGGGCTGGCGGGCAAAGGTGATGAAATTTGCCGCAACCTGCCCTACGGCGATCAGCGCCGCGTCGAAATCGCCCGTGCGATGGCGAGTGACCCCAAGCTCATCCTGCTGGATGAACCGACGGCGGGCATGAACCCCAACGAGAGTAAGGACGCGATGGAACTGTTCCGCAAGGTGCGCGACGAGCGCGGCGTGACCGTTGTCCTGATCGAGCATGACATGAAAGTGGTCATGGGCATCAGCGAACACATCACCGTGCTGAACTTCGGGCAGACCATTGCCGAAGGCACGCCCAAGCAAATTCAGAGCAACGAGAAGGTAGTGGAAGCGTATCTGGGCCGCCATGCGGCAGGCGCAGCCAGCGCCGAAGGAGAGGCATGATGGCCCCGCTGCTAGAACTCGAAAATATCCACACTTACTACGGTCACATTCATGCCCTCAAAAGCATCAATCTGACGGTGGAACAAGGCGAAATCGTCACGCTCGTCGGCTCGAACGGTGCAGGCAAAAGCACTTCGCTGCGTACCATCAGCGGGATTGTGCGGGCAAAACAGGGCAGCGTCCGGTTGGAAGGCAAAGACATCACCTCCATGAAACCGCACGAGATCACCGCGCTGGGCATCGGGCATGTCCCCGAAGGGCGGCGTATCTTCCCGCTGCTCACCGTGCGTGAGAATCTCGAAATCGGCGCGTGGAACGTGCAGGATCGTGGCACAATCAGCAACCGCATCGAGCAGGCCTTTGCGCTGTTCCCGCGCTTGCAGGAGCGCATCAACCAGAAGGGCGGCACGCTCTCCGGTGGTGAACAGCAAATGCTGGCGATTGGTCGTGCGCTAATGTCTGCGCCGCGTGTGCTATTGCTGGACGAGCCTTCGATGGGTCTTGCACCCGTGCTGGTCGAAGGCATCTTCGACATCATCAAACGCATCAACGCCGAAGGCACGACCATTCTGCTGGTCGAACAGAATGCGCTCATGGCGCTGGAAGTCGCCCGGCGCGGCTATGTACTCCAGACTGGCTCGATTGTCCTCACTGACAACGCCAAATCGCTGATGAACAATGAGATGGTACGCAAAGTCTATCTGGGCGAAAACTAAGCCGAACAACCCCATCTCACAAGCTCAAAAGAGGCGCTCGTTCGCCTCTTTTGTTTTGATACCACCATCCACCGCCCCATGCGCCCTGCGTGGTATACTCTACAGCGAAATAAGCGAGGCAGGATGAAAGGAATAGTGTATGCCGGCAAAAGAATTATTGGAAAAAGCACAGTCTATTCATGAACAACTGATCGCATGGCGGCGTGACATCCACATGCACCCCGAACTGAGTTTTCAGGAATTTCGCACAGCGCGGATGGTGGCGGAAACGCTGAATTCGATGGGTATTGAGGTGGAAACGGGCGTGGGCAAAACCGGTGTGGTCGCCCGCATTGGCGAAGGCCGCCCCGCCATCGGCATTCGCGCCGATATGGACGCGCTGCCCATCGTGGAAGCCAACGCGGTGAGCTATGTCTCGCAGAATAACGGCGTGATGCACGCCTGCGGTCATGATGCCCACACCGCCATGCTGTTAGGTGTCGCCAAGCTGCTGAACGAAATGCCAGACCGCCCGCCGGGAGAAATCCGCCTACTGTTCCAGCCCTCCGAAGAAGACTCGGACAGCGAAGGCAAAAGCGGTGCGGTGCGAATGATCGAGGATGGTGCGCTGGAAGAACTGGACTCGGTGATCGCGCTCCACGTCGCCAGCACCCTTCCCTCCGGCAAAGTGCAAATTGCGGCGGGCTACAATTCGGCGGCGGTGGACTCGTTCAACGCGGTCATCATCGGCGAAGGCTGTCATGGCGCGTACCCGCATCAGGGCATTGACCCTATTTTCATTCTGGCGCAGGTCATCAACGCTATTCATGGCATTCGCGCCCGCCGCATCAATCCGGTGCATCCCGCCCTGATTTCCATCGGCGCGGTACATGCTGGCGACGCGGATAACGTCATTCCCAACGAAGTCGCGCTACGCGGCACAATCCGTAGCTACGACGACGAAACCCGTCAACAGTTGTGGGAAGAACTGGAAAAGGCGCTGGCCGTCGCCCGTGCTTTTGGTGGCGACTACCGTTTACAGATCATCAAGGGCTATCCATCGCAGATCAATGATGCAGACGTAGCGGAACTGATCCGCAAAACCAGCGTGGACATGATGGGCGAGGACAGCCTCATCCACGAAGAACCCGGCATGGGCGCGGAGGACTTCAGCTATATGTCGCGCAAAGCGCCGGGGGCGATGTTCAGCCTCGGCGCACAATACGACGAGCAGAATCGCCCGCACCACAGCCCGATTTTTAACATCAACGAGGATTGCTTCCCCGTAGGAACAGCCATGCTGGCCGAAACCGCGCTGCGCTTGCTCAAACAAAAAGCCTAATCCTCGCTACAACCAACAAAAATCCCTCCGAGGTGGAGGGATTTTGATTCGTCTTATGGGTATCAGGAGCAGGCGCGTTAGCTCAACTTCTCCATCGGATTCGGGCGGTGTCCGTAGCTCAGTTCTGCCAAACCAGAGGGAGCAGCCCAGCGCACACCATTGCCGATGACCAGTTGTACTTCCTTCTGGTAGTACGTCGGGTAGGTTTCATGACCGGGACGGAAATAGAACACTTTACCTCGCCCGCGATGGTAGCATGCGCCGCTGCGGAACACCTCGCCACCCTGGAACCAGCTCACGAACACCAGCGTATCCGGCGCGGGGATATCGAAATGTTCGCCGTACATCTCCTCATGCGGGATTTCAAAATGGTCGCCCAAGCCTTGCGCGATGGGATGCCCCGGCTCTACCACCCAGATGCGCTCGCGCTCGTTGGCTTCGCGCCATTTCAGATCGCAGGATGTCCCCATGAGCTTCTTGAAAATCTTCGAGAAATGACCGGAGTGCAGCACCACCAACCCCATGCCATTCAGCACGCGCTGGTGAACCCGTTCCACAATCTTATCGTCCACCTTGTCATGCGCCATGTGTCCCCACCATGTCAGGACATCCGTCGCATCCAGTACCTCTTGCGTCAACCCGTGTTCCGGGTCATCCAGCGTCGCCGTCCGAACATCCAAACCCTGCTCGCGCAGCGCCTTCGCAATCACATTATGCATCCCATCCGGGTAGACCTTTTGCACCGCAGGATTCGTCTTTTCGTGCTGGCCTTCATTCCACACCGTCACACGCAAAGCAGCCATAATTTTGCTCCTCATCATTTTTCAGCGAACACGAGAGTTGTATTGTACTGTCGGGATGCCTAAATGGGCATATCCAGCCCGATACTGAGGACAGAATACACCGCATGATGGGACACCCGTCACTAGCCCGAATACGACAACCTCCCTTACAGTGAACACAAATCTAGTCGCTCAGTGGTGCGGAAAAACCCGCAGAGAGGTATACGAATGTCCCCGAAGCGCGTGGTTATCATGGGTGCGGCAGGCCGCGACTTTCACAACTTCAATGTGCATTTTCGCAACAACCCGGATTATGAGGTGGTGGCCTTCACCGCCACCCAGATTCCGGGCATCGAAGGGCGCATCTACCCGCCAGAACTGGCTGGCGCTGGCTACCCGAAAGGCATCCCCATCCGCGACGAGAGCGAACTCAACCGCTTGATCGCCACCGAACAGGTAGATGAAGTGGTGTTCGCCTACAGCGACGTGC
>CAIVEA010000480.1 GCA_903904765.1 uncultured Chloroflexota bacterium | reverse complement strand
GTATCGTATTCGCAGATGATGATGTAATTCCTATCGAACAACTTCCGTTACCTAAATACATGCGTCGTGCGATAGACAAAAAATCTAATCGTAAGTCCTCTAACAAGAAAAGAGCGAGATCTTAATAAACACAATTACTAATGAATATTATTATAAATCATTTCACAATCATCCACTGCTAGGTGTGAAAAATCCTTTATAATGGGGTTTGCTGTTCTTCGAGTGCAGAGTAAGGCCAAACTCGCTATGTCCAATCCCGACTCCCGTCCGCCCATCTGTGATTACGAAGGCTCGAACTACCGTACCGAGTTCTGGGAAGGCAAAGGCCGCGACTATGAAGACCGCGTGGAGCGTATCGCCCTGCGCCGTCTGCTGCCCGCACGGGGTCGCCGCCTACTGGAACTGGGCGCGGGCTTCGGACGGCTGAGTGAGGAATATCACGGTTACGATCAGGTTGTCCTGCTGGACTATTCGCTGTCGCAGATGCGCTATGCACAGGAGCATCTGGGCGCAGGGGGACGCTTCACCTTTGTGGCTGCCGACGCTTATAGCCTCCCCTTCCGCCCCGGCTCATTCGACGGCGTGGCGATCATCCGCGTGATTCACCACATGTCGGATGTGCCTGCGGTACTCGGTCAGGTGCGGCGGGCAATGGTCAGTGGCGGCACGCTGCTGCTGGAATACGCCAACAAGCGCCACCTCAAATCCATGCTGCGCTACGCACGCGGGCAGCAAAAGTGGAACCCGTATGATTTGAAGCCTGTCGAATTCGTCGAACTCAACTTCGACTTCCATCCCGACTATATGGCGCAGCAACTGGCTTCCACCGGATTCATGCTCAAGCGCAGTATGCCCGTGTCGTTCTTCCGCATTCCCGTGCTGAAAGAAAAAGTCCCCACCGGCCTGCTGGCGAGCGCCGATAGCCTGCTGCAACTGACGGGGCTGCACTACACGCCCAGCGTGTTCACCCGCAGCCTGTCGGTGGGCGAATCGGTCAACAACCTGTACAACCGCGCCCTGTTCGTCTGCCCGACAGACGGCGGCGAACTGGCACAGGAAGGGAATATCCTCACCTGCCAGAGCTGCGCCCGCCGCTGGGCCATCCGCGACGGCATCTACGACTTCAAAGCGCCGCTGGACGAATAGCCGACTGCGTTTGTCCCATCAAACACAACACCCCTGCGTAAACAGGGGTGTTGTTATTTCATTCAACTAGGGGACAGTGCGGGACGATTAGCCGCGTCCGGTGTATGAGCCGTCGCGGGTATCCACCACAATCACATCGCCAATCTTCACGAACAGCGGCACAGCCACCGTGAATCCGGTTTCGACGGTGCACTTCTTCATCACCTTGCCGGTGGTGTCGCCTGCCACAGCCACGTCTGCATCCGTCACTTTGTAGGTGGCGGTGGTCGGCAGCTTGTAGTCAATGGCGATGCCTTCGTGAATGCGGAGTTCGATCTGAAGACCTTCCTTCAGGAACTTGGCATCATCACCGAACAGGTCGGCGGCGGCTTCGTGCTGTTCGTAGCTCTGGGGATTCATGAAGTGCAGCATCACGCCGTCACTGTACAGGTAATCCACCATTTCCGCTTCGACGTAAATATTGTCCAGACGTTCTTCCACACCGAAGATGCGGTTCACCGTCCGGCCCGTCTTGATGTCCATCAGCGTGGTCTCCATAGAAGCCTTACCACGCCCCGGCTTGTTATACGCCGTCTTAATCACCTTGAACAAGGAATTATCCAATTTCAAGGTCACGCCGGTTGTCAAATCACCTGCTTCAATCATCTCAGAATCCTCAGCACTCTCTGTTTTCCGTGGTTGGATAACCTCAGTGTATCAAAGATTCTGGACAGGTAGAATACCCGACTATGCACCGCCCCGTCGCCAGACCTCCACTGAAGGGTCGCCCACGCGCACCACATGGCGATACGCACCCCAATCCACCCATGATGCGCCATGCTGCTGCAATCGTTTGGCAATCTCCGCGCTGCATTCTGCGATCAGCGCATCAGCCTCGTGGCAGGCACGCCCGAAGCGCGGCGAAAGTTGCGCTCGCAACCGCAGCGCCGCATCACGGGGACTATTGAGAAAACTGCCCCCCACGCCCGCACCGGGGATATTCAGCGAGTAATGCAGCGTGCGCTCGATGACCGCCCGCACTCCAGCGCGGTCAAACACGGGCAACACCTGTCGGTACAGGCGCGTATCCGCCGCCCACCACGCCCGTGCATAAAACCCCTGTTCGCGCAGCACGCGGTCAATTTGCAAATCATCTTCGAGGATGGTCTGGTTGGCATGGGCACGTACCGCCGCACACTGTGCCACCGGCATGAGCGCCATTTTGCCCCAGAAGCCCTGCATCTGGTCGCGCCACATGCGCCAGCGCAGCAGCGAGTCGCGCTCGAAAGCCGCATTCAGCACATCCACCACATCTTGCGGGATACCTGCCCCCGCCATTTGCCTGTGCGGGTGCGGCGCATACGGGCTGACCGCCGCCGCCCCGCTGCCCCGCGCATGGCGCAGCGCCACCCGCATCAGCGTTTCCAGCAGGCCGCGCCCCCACACCGCATCATGCGCGGGCAGCGCCAGCCAACCGCCCTCCAGCGCCGCGCCCACCGCCAGCGCGAAATCAATCCGCGCCCAGCGGTCAGTGGTCGCCATCCGCACCCATGCAGCAGGCTGCTCCCACCCCAGCGCGAACGGCGTGTCACCCGCCGCGCCCGCCCAGCGCGAGGGAGTCACCAGCGCAGCAGCATGTCGTACATCGGGAAACTCATCCACAAAGGGGGTTAAGCTGTGCAGCGTGGCGGCGCTGTCGGCAATCCACAGCACGCCATCCTGCGTGGTCAGGTCGCTCAAACGCGAACGCAGTGCACCGTCGAACACGACTTGCGCCGCGCCGGAAGCAGGCCGGGGGCGGTACATGAACTCGGCATCCACCACCCGGCAACCCCACAGATGCGCGGCAGCCTCCGCCACGCTCTCCGCTACGTGCATCACACTTAGCTCTTTTGCAGCCGCTGAATCGCGCCCTGCCCGATGATCTCCAACGCTGTATCGCCCGAAGGCGGTTGCATCAGGCCAGCACGGGTATCGCGGAAGAAGCGTTCCAGCGGCAGATCGCGGGTCAAACTCGCACCACCTGCGATTTGCAGCGCCTTATCCGTCACCTGATTCGCGGTTTCCGTCACCAGATGCTTGGCCGCCGCGATGCGCGGGAACAGACCGCGACTGCGTTCGTCGCCCGTCCATTCAGAGGCCACCTCGAACAGCAGCGCCCGCGCCGCTTGCAGCATCAGATCAATCTCGCCGATCTGCCGCTGAATCTTGGGCAGCGTAGCAATCGGCTTACCCAGCGCCGTCGGCACGCGCTCCAGCGCATAGCGAATGACCGCCGTCCGCGCCGCCAGTGCCGACCCC
This sequence comes from uncultured Chloroflexota bacterium, assembly GCA_903904765.1. Next base: position 3,299 of record CAIVEA010000480.1, on the reverse strand, counting down.
AGATAGACCGCCGCCATAATCATCGGAAACCATGCGTTGGGCGTGTTCTGGTCGCGCTTGCCCTGCTCCAGCAGGTTTTCCAGCGGCACGCGCACATCGGAGAAGAACACATCATGGCTATCGGTGGCGCGTAAACTGAGCGAGTCGCTCCATGTCTCCTGCCACGAGATGCCCGCCGCATCCCCCGGAATCAACACCGCACCCGGTTCTTCACCCACGCTCAACCGGACGACCATGTGCGTCAGATGCCGTCCGCCCGTCGTCCATGTCTTATGCCCGTTCACCACCCACAAATCGCCATCGCGCACGGCAGCAGTAGCGAAGTACGCCCCGCGTGATGGACTGCCCAGCGCGGGTTCGCTGGCGAGTGTGTTGAACAGCCCGCCCGCCACCGCGTCGTGGCACATACGCTCGAAGATCGGTTCAGGCCACGGGCGATTCTCGCTCACGTTGCCGAACAGATGCAGGTGCATCCCCGCCACCATCGCGGTGGAGGCGCTGCCCTGCGCCAGTTCCAGTTGTGCCGCCACGCAATCGCGAAGCGGCAGCCCCATCCCCCCGTATTCCGAGGGAACGCTTAACTTCAGATACCCTGCCTCGCGCAGCGCCTGCACATCCTCAGCGGGCAATTTCGCCTGCTGATCGGCAGCGTCGGCGCGGGTCGCCACATCAGCCGCCACCCGCGCCGCCATCACCAGCGGCGTTTCCGCCGCAGCTACCGTCATGCCCGTAAATCCTTCATGATCTTCCCGTCCTTAATCACCAGAATGATATTGTCCGGGTTCTCCAGCGAACGAATATCGGTCAGGGGGTTGGTGCGCGTCACGATCAGATCAGCCAGCTTGCCCGCCTCCAGCGTCCCGACGCGATCCTGCCAGCCGAGGCATTCGGACGCGGTGCGCGTGGTTGCCACAATCGCCTGCATGGGAGTCATACCCACATCCACCATCAGCCCCAGTTCGCGCAGATTCGTGCCATGAGGCATCACACCTGCGTCCGTACCCATCGAGATACGAACACCGGCCTTGTGCGCCATCGCAATGCTTTCGCGATGCTGCTCGATCACTTCACGTGACTTCCGCATACCGTATTCGGGCATCGCGCCTGTCTTTTCGCCGATTTCCAGCACCGCCACCGGAGCGAGGAGCGTCGGCACAAGGAACGTGCCGCGCTGCAACATCAGTTCAATTGCCTCGTCATCGAGGAAGATGCCGTGTTCAATCGAATGAATGCCCGCCCGCACCGCGTTCTTGATACCTTCTACACCCTGCGCGTGGGACATCACCTTCACGCCGCGCCGGAAAGCCGCTTCCTGCACGATCACTTCCAGTTCTTCCGGCGAAAACTGCGTGAACTCCGGGTGATCCGTCGGGCTGAGTACGCCGCCCGTCGAGCAAATCTTAATCACGTCCGCGCCAGCACGCAGCACCTCGCGAACCTTCTTCCGCACCTCGTTCACGCCATCGCAGATGCCATCCGGGAAGCCGGGATAGGGCGGGAACAAATTCAGCGTCGTGCCGGAAGGCATCCAACCATCAGTATGTCCACCCGTAATGCCCAGCGCCGTGATGCTGATTTGCATACGCGGGCCAGCCACCACGCCCTGTTCCACCGCCATCTTCACGCCCAGATCAGCACCACCCGCGTCGCGCACGGTGGTGATGCCCGCATCAATCGTCTTACGCAGGTAGCCCACCGCCTTGAAGAAGTTCATCGAAAACGGTCTCTGCATGGCCTCACGCACATCCGAATATTCCATCATCATGTGGACGTGCGTATCAATCAAACCGGGCAGGATATATCCGCCTTTCGCGTCAATATCCGTCAGCACCGAGCGCGGAACCATCAGCCCGTTGAACGCGCCTGCGCCGTGAATGCGGTTGTCGTCAATCAGCACGCCCGCGTTCGCCACAGGCGCAGCCCCCGTGCCGTCAATCAACGTCCCATTCCGTACCAGCGTATAAGAAGCCATCGTAATCTTTTCCCTTTGTGATTCAGAAGTTAGCTTAGGTCTTTACGATAATCTGGATTTTGTTCGGCCCATGCACACCCAGAATCAGGATGTTCTCGATGTCCCCCGTCCGGCTGGGGCCGGAGATAAAACAAATGTTACCGCTGTCGCTCATCAAATCCAGCCCATTAGCGCGTTGTTCGCCCACCCACGCTTCCAGATTCGGCAGCAGTTGTTCCAGCTTAATCACCGCGATATGCACCGGAGCCAGCACCGTCGGGATGCGCCCTTTGCCGGGAGCAGTGCTGACCACCAGCGTCCCCGTCGCCGCCAGCGCCGCATCAGCGCCGGTCAGGCCAACCTGCGCCCCCCGGATGGATTCAATCGTTTCAGCGCGGAACTCGTCGTACAGGTCGGGATGGGTGACAGTGATACCGGCTTCCTTCAGCGTGGTCTTGAGGCCGCGCACCGGAATATGCTTGAAATCCCACGCCAGCACATGATCGGCCTGATGACTCTGGAGCAGTTCTAGCACCTTTTCACTGGCGGCCTTGTCGCCCTTCACCGGGAATACATCCCCCTTCAGGTTCTTAATGATCTCGCTGAAGCGTTCCAGCAGCGCCTCCGGTGTCGCCCCACTCAGGTCTACCAGCGGGCGGTAGGGCTTGGGGCGCGGCGGCGCATCCGGGAATGGCTTGCGGGCAGCGCGGAGTTTGTTCAGGATTTGCTCGCGGGAGGCCGTCATAGCAGGTATACCTCAGGTCTAATCAGCACAGGTGCGTAGATTGTGCCATAGCGCCCGCCCTTCTCACAACCGCTTGGTTCGCGCCCCAACCCATTCTACGATTCGGTGTATCATGAGATTTGTAACTTGGAGCATTTCAACCTTTACACGAACAGGGGAGGCGGGGATGGCATCAACACTCAAAGGCACGGTACTGTCCGGCGGTTCGCGGGTGCGTTCGGGGGCAGGGACGAACTTCGGCATCATCACTTCGCTCGCGCAGGGCGCAGTGGTAGATATTCTGGAAACGCAAAAAGATTGGCTCAAAATCCGTTTTGAAAACATCGAAGGTTACATGGCGGCGCAGCTCATCGAAGTGAAGCAGGCACGCCCGATCAACGGCTACCTGATGCAGCAGCCCGATCTGCTGGAAGTGTCGCTGCCCGCCGACCAGATTATCCCCACCGATGGGCTGACCTCCAAAGCTGAAATCGCCGTCGCCACCACATGGAACAACTTCGGCGGCCTGATGCGCGCCCTTTCCGACCTGCTCAACATTCCGGTTAGCGGGCTGGTGGCGGTGCTGGTGGCCGAGAGCAGCGGGCGCACCTTCGGTCCGGATGG
>CAIVEA010000479.1 GCA_903904765.1 uncultured Chloroflexota bacterium | reverse complement strand
CGGCCAGCGCCAGCACCAGCGCCAGTGCCAGCGCCGAACCGATGACGGCGGCGGTGGTGATGCCCAGATCACCGGGCAGCCCCATCCCCGCCAGCAGCACGCCGCCTGTCGTGCCTAAGGCCAGCACCGCCAGCGCCACGCCCAGACTCGCGCCGGAACTCACGCCCAGCACATACGGGTCAGCCAGCGGATTGCGGAACAGCGTTTGCATCTGCAACCCGCCCACGCCCAGCGCCGCCCCCGCCAGCAGCGCGGTGATGGCTTTGGGTAGGCGGAAGTCGGTGATGATGGTCGCCCATGTCGCCCGCGCCGTGTCGCCGCCCAGCAGCGCCTTCAGCACTTCGCCCAGCGGGATGCTGACCGAACCGACGGTCAGGCTGAGGACGAAGGCGGCGGCGGCCAGCAGCGCCAGTGCCAGCAGCGCCCCGCGCCGCACCCCGATGCGCGGCCATGCGACGGCGGGGACGGTCAGGGAGGGGATTCGGGCGCTATCCATCGTTCGTTAAAGCTCCTTTTGAACCTCACCCCTCTGATCCCCTATCCATTGCGATGGAGAGGGGAAGCTAAGCACAGTGCAGCGGGGTGAGGATACGCTCGTTAGCGCGGGACGGCCTGATAGTAGTACAGCGTGTAGTCGGGCAGCAGGTCGGGATGGAAGATCGCCACCAGATCGGCGAGGATCACATCCGGGCTGGCATAGCCGGATTCGTAGTAGTCGCTGCCGCCGTTGGCGTTCACGCGGGCATTGTTGCTATACACCTGCCCATCCTGAAAGGCGGCGAATCCGGTATAACGGCTGTCCTCGGCTTCAGCATCCTTCAGGCTGCCCCAGAATTGGTTGACGTTCACCCAGTAATCCGCGCCCACTGCCCGGTCATAGACCGACTCGAAATCGAGGAACAAACTACCCGTGCTGGCATCGTCCGCCCACAGATAATCCGCACCCGCGTCCGCCAGCAGTTGCGCCAGATAGCTGCGGCCACCCGGCATGTACCACGTCCCATCGTAGGGCGTTCCGGCGAACACGGTGGGATGCACTGTTACGCCCGCTACCTGCGCTTTCAGGTCGTTGTAATGCCCCTGCACATGGTCGAAGGCGGCATTCGCTTCGGCTTCGGTGTTGAAGAACAGGCTGATGAACTTGCCCCATTCTGCTACGCCCAGCGGCGAGGTATCCATAAAATCGCTGTTCACCACGACGGGTAGTCCGGCCTGCTCCAGCACCGCCACGCCGGTATCGTCTGCGCTGAAGCGCTGCGTCAGGATCAAGTCGGGCTGGAGGTCAATCAGGCGCTCGATGGCGATATCCTGCCCGCTGCCGCCGCCGCCGATTTCAGCGATTGCGCCGCTGCTCACGCCTTCGATCACCGCCGGATTGACGGTGTACAGCACGGTATCCACCGCCACCAGCTTATCCAGCAGCCCCTGTGTGGTCAGCGGCGGCAGGAAACTGGTGGACATGCTGACGGCGCGGCGCACCGGCACTTCGATCACGCCGTCCGAAGGCACATCCGGCGCGGGCGTGCCGCACTGCACCAGCGTATAGGTCAGCGGTTTGTCCGCGCCCATCCAAGGGGTGTTCACCGTCACCTGCTTGTAGTTGCCGAAGTATTCGACGCGGAAACCTTCCGCCACTTGGACGGTGGCTTTATCGGGGAAATAGTCGGCCTGTGCGTCATAGGTTTCCACGCACGAGTCGCGCAGGTTGCCGTTTTGCGCGGCAGCGGGGGCGGTGAGCAGCAGCAGGCAGACGATCAAGAACAGGGTACGAAAAGTCATCATTTCTCCTCCTCGGTGCGAATGATGGATCACAAAGACTGCGATGCAGGAGGGAAGAATGGTGTGCAGACAACGACCCTATGCCGGCAGTTTTGCCCCTGCGTGGGGCACCACGTAGGAACAAAAAACCCGCCGGGCAGCGGGTTGCATGAACGCTTCATCATGCTCGCCCCCTTTTTCCACGAAGGTGGACTGCGAGAATAGACGAAGGTGGGTTATCGGGCTTTCTCCATGTACAGGCGGAGAATACCGTTGCGGGACAGCGCCGGACTCTCACCGGCTTCCCCCGTTGCTGCACCCCTACATCCGGGTAGTGGGCGCGCCTTCATCCAATCAGTAACACGATCAACGGTAGCACGGGCAGCGCGGTCTTGTCAACTACCGCCTACGCCGCCCCGTGCGGTTCTACGGGTGGGTGCGGCACCAGTCCAGCGTGGCGCGGACGGCCTCCGGCAGCGGCGTGGGGCGCAGCCCGAACGCCTTTTGCGCTTTGCTGCTATCCATGATGAAGGGCTGTGTGAACTCGTACAGCATCTCGACCATTTCTTTCGCGCCGGGGTTGAATAGCCCCAGCAGCGACAGCATGAAACTCCCCGCCACCCGCGATTGGACAGGTTTCCCCAGCGCCTTGCTCAGGATGGCCACAAGTTCGGCCTGTGTGACGGGCGCGTTACTGGGTACATGCCAGATTTGTCCCAGCGCCTCGTCATGCGTCCCCAGCGCCGCCAGCAGCGCACCGAAGTCCGCCACGTAGGTGAAGGTGTGCGGCTGGTCAGTGCGCCCCACCAGATTGATCGGCTTGCCCGCCAGCGCCGGACGATATACGAACCCGCTTTGCACCGTGTCTTCGGGGCCGAAGAAGTCCGAACCGCGTGCCATCGCCACCCGCACCGCACCCTGCTGATGCGCCCGCAGTAGCGCCTCGGTCATCTGCTGGCGCACCTTGCCCTTGCGGGTGCGGGCGTTGTTGGGCGTGGTTTCGGTCATCGGCTGTCCGTGTGTGTCCCCGTACATATACAGGTTTTCGGCGACGATCAGCTTTGCACCCGCAGACGTGGCCGCCGCCAGAATGGATTCTTGCAGCGGGGGGAACTTCTCCGTCCATTCGTGATAGTGCGGTTGGGCGCACTGGTAAACCGCCGCCGCGCCCGTCACCAGCGCCGCTGCCTGAGCGCGGTCATAGGCATCGCCTAGCACGATCTCCGCACCTGCGGGCAGGTCGGGCGTTTGCCCGCTGCGGTTCACCAGCCGCACGCGGTAGCCCTGTTGCAGCAGGTTGCGCGCCGTCCATTTGCCCAGCGGCCCTGTTCCGAAGATCACATGCAGTTCTGAAGTCATGATAGGTTTCCTTTTCTATGCGTATCCGGTAGTTTGCAAGCCGCTGCCCGTCGCCTTGCCGTTACGGGAAGGCGTGAAGAAGGGAAGCGGGAACGTTGTGAACGATGGAGTGCGGGTGCGTTACGGCAGGGACATGCCCATCGCCTGCATCATGCAGCGCACCTGCGCCTGATAATGGTGGGCGACATCCCCCACCACCGACTGAATATGCCCGAACAGTTCCAGCATAATGATGCCGTGAAGCTGTCCCCAACCGACCACGCCCAGATACAGCGCCAGTTCGGACACCGGATAGCCGTCGCGGGCGATCAGTTCCGCGATGTGCGCCCGCGTCGCCTCCGGCACAACAGCGTAGGGCGGGCGCGGTTGGTAACGCGGCGTGTGCATGCCGGCCTCGATTGCGCCCACGATCACCTCGAAGCCGCGCACCACCGCCGGAACCGTGATTTCACGCGGGGCATCGTAGCCGGGGATGGGGCTGCCGTAGATTAGCTCGAAGTCGGTGCGGTGCGTCACCGCCCATTCGCGGTAGGCCAGCAGCACCGTGCTCAACTGGTCGAAGGGGTGCGCCCCGGCCTGCTGCTCCGTGTCCCGCACGGCGAATAGCGCATCCGCCAGCGCGGTGAAGGCATCCACGATCAGGGCGGTGATGAGCGCGTCGCGGTTGGGGAAGTAGCGGTAGATGGCGGGGGCGGTCATGCCCATACTGGCAGCGATCCCGCGCAGCGACAACGCTGCGCTGCCCCCTTCCGCCATTTGCTGACGGGCGGCGGCTTTGATGCTGTGAAAGGTATCGTCGCGCCGTTGTTCGCGCCGGTTCATCATTGGCTGTCGGCCCCTAGGTGCTTACGCTGTACACTAAGTTAACACTGTAAACAGTTTACAGCGTTAACTGATTAGATGTCAAGTGGGTTTTGTCAAGAAATTGTCAGGGACAGCGTTCATTCGGTTTTGGGGAAGTGCGAAATCTCCCAGATGTTGCCGTCG
>CAIVEA010000478.1 GCA_903904765.1 uncultured Chloroflexota bacterium | reverse complement strand
TTTGATCTGTTGTCCAGTTGTGATGTCCCAGATCACAATCGTCCCTGCATCGTCACCAGATGCCAATAGGTTACTTCCGGGTTTCAGTGCCAGCGGGAGGAATTGGCTGCTATTGGGTTGATGAAGGCTCTGGCGACGAGTTCCGCCGGGCATGTCCCAGATGTTAATGATGCCGTCACCTGAGCCTGAAATGAATGTATTGCCATCAGATGACCAGACGAGGCTGGTGATGTACATCTCATGTCCTGTGAGGGTCAGGACTTCGGTAGCCGAGGCGGTATCCCAGATGTGAATGTTGTTGTCACTGCCATCGCTCCCGCCGGCGGTGGCGAAGTGTGTACCATCCGGGCTGACGGTCAGTGCGAGAATGTCGGCTTGATCGGTGACGATGTGGGACGCAAAAGCAGGGAGGGGGTCTACCTTCCAGAGTAAGGCTGTGCGATCTGCTGAAACGGAGAGCAAACGAGTGCTATCCGGGCCGAAAGCTGCATCCCAGACGGCATCGGTGTGGGCGGACATGGGTTCTCCCTGCGGTTCTCCGGTTTCGGCGTTCCATAGGCGCAGCGTTCGGTCTGCGCTGGCACTCACTAGCAGAGAACCGTTCGGGCTAAAGGCTATGTGGCGCACCCAGTTAGTGTGACCAGACTCAATGGATCCGAGGGCTTCTCCATCGGCATTCCAGAAGCGGAGGGTGGCATCTGCCCCACTGGATGCGATTACATCACCAATTGGACTATAGGCGACAGTTAGGACGTTTCCCCGATGTCCTGTGAGTGGCTTCCCGATGGCGCTGCCGGTGATCGCGTCCCATAGGCCGATAGTGCTATCGGCGCTGCCGGAAACGAGGCGCGTACTGTCGGGACTCCATGCCAGACTGAACACGATGTCGGCATGTGCGCTGATGTGTTGGGAGAGGCTCCAATCTGAGGTTTTCCAGATAGTGATTTGACCATTACTATCACCTGCGGCTAACCAACGCCCATCCGGGCTGAAGGCAGTTGCCCAAACTGCCGCCGAAAGGGAGAGAGGGGCGTATGCGGGTTGGCCTGTAGTGGTATCCCATAAGCGCACTGTGCCATCGGCGGATGCGCTGGCAAGCCAACCACCTTGTGCGGCGAAATCGAGGTCATTCACCCAGTCGGTGTGGCCTTGAAGATCAAGTTGCTGATTGCCGTTAATGGATTGCAGGGTAATGGTATTAGCGCGACCTGCGAAGGCGATTTGGGAACCATCCGGGCTGAAGGCGGTGGCACGTAGCGAGTCGGGCTGTTCACCGATGAATTGCAGCAAACGGGGGTTACGCTGGAGCAAGGACAGTAAGCTGTTGCGGGCTTCAAAAGTGTTGGCAGCGTTGAGTGCTTCGACCCCTAGCAGGAGTGAAACATCGGCGCGGTCTACACTGGTGAGAGCAGTTACGGCAAGTTCACGCGAGCGCGAGAATCGTGTTTGTGCGTCGGCGCGATCCCGTTCTTGTAGGGCTGCGTTCTGGCGATCTATGGCAAACAATGCCAAGAGCAAAGCGATAGCTGCGAAGGTGACCAGTCCGGTCATTACTATGCGGCGGCGTGTTAAGCTGCGTTGACGGGCTTGTACGCTGTGCCATAGGAAGGCGAATTCGTCGTCATTTAGACGAATGAGGCTGGAAAGGCCTAAAGGTTCAAATTGTGCCAGACGAGAACCGCTGGCGAGGTAACTGGGGTCGCGCTGGTTGTTTACCCAATCGGCAGCGGTGCTACTCAAACGCTGGTGCAGGCGCAGTTCTTCCTGTCCAGTTTCAAGCCAAGTGTGCAGTTTAGGCCATACCCGGATAAGTGCCTCGTGTGCAATTTCGATGGTTGGGGTGCGTGTGGCAGTTTCGAAGTCGAGGATGAGGAGGCGGAAGCGAGCGAAGGATTCGATTACCTGTCGGGAGACTGCTTTATCCGGCGAAATACTGTCGAGTTCGGCTATTGTGACTCGACGACGTGTATCTTTACCCGGCGCATCCATGCGAACAAGTCGTAGAAACATCTGTTGCGCGGCACGTTGGGCGACGGCATTGAGATGGTCATACACGTCATCGGCACGGTGGCTGAGTGCGCCTAGAACGCCGCCGCTGGCCTCATACACTTTGCGGGTGATTATAATTCCCTCGCGACGCTCGAACAGCTCAGTCAATGTGTATTCTAGCAAGGGAAGTGCACCGGGCTGACTGCTAATTTCAGCGATGATATGAGCCACTAATCCGGCTTCATAGTGAACTCCGATACTTTGCACGGGACCCACGATGACCTGTTCCATGCTAGATGGACTGAGGGGTAGGATGATTTCAGTGCGGTGACGTAACCACTCGTTAAATCCGGGATATAACAGAGGGCGATCATAGAAGTCGGCGCGAATGGTGATCACCACGCGCAAGCGGCTTTCAGAATGGGCGAGGGCATATACCAATAGTCTAAGGAACCGTGTGCGCTCAAATTCGGCAGTCGTCAGGGTAAACAATTCCTCAAATTGATCAATTAGAAGGAAAAGTTCGCCAGACTGCTGCTTGAGAATTTCGGTTATGAGGTGGTGCAACCCTTGTTCACCGGATTGTAGGCGTTCAAGCGGTGTGGGTAAGGATTCCGGAGCGATACTTAATAGCGCATCGACCAACTGGCGGAGTGGATCATTGCCGGGTGTCATCTGGGCATAGAACCATGTTTGGGAATTGTTGATCGCACCACGTCGTAGGGTTGGGATAAGACCAGCCAGTACAACACTGGATTTTCCGCTGCCACTGGGTCCGACCAAGGCGAGAAAACGGGCTTGCGGGTCATTCTCCATGAGGCGAGTTATGATCTGTTCGACCAATTCACCACGCCCGAAGAAATCTCCAGCGTCTGCTTCTTGAAAGGCACGTAAACCCTTGTAAGGGTTGTTCACTTGAACGGGGGCATCTATCAGGAAGGTTTTTTGACCGGGGCCGCTGGTCATCTGTCGCGGGGTGGGTGCGGATAGACGGGCGGTAAAGTCACTAGGGCTGATGTTTGGCGAAATGATTTGCCGGAAGTCCGCCGCCATACTCAGGGCATTGGAATAACGGGCTTCGGGGCGTTTGGATGTGGCACGCCAGATGATGATATTGAGCGCCGCAGCGTGAGGTAAATCAGGTCGGATGGATTGCAGGGGCGGCAGATCGTCATTCAACTGGCGGCGAATGACGGTGGTGGTGCTTGGGTCGAGGAATGGAGTGCGGCCCGTCAGCAGCATGTATAGCACAACGCCCAAACTGTAGATATCGGTTTGGGGGCTGATGGCACCACCCATCACCTGCTCTGGTGAGACGTAGGCTGGTGAACCGTAACGATCTTCTTCTATAGGCTCGGCTTGTTCGTGGTTGATAATTTTGGCGATGCCAAAGTCCGCCAGATAAGCATTGAGGTTGTCATCTAGCAGAATATTGGCGGGTTTAATATCCCGATGAATGATTCCGTGATTGTGTGCGACATCGAGTGCAGTGGCGATCTGTTCCAAAAGACGCGCTGCTTCGGGTAAAGACCAAGGACCTCCTTGATCTATGACCTGTTGCAAGCTACCCCCGCGCAGATAACGCATGACAAAGCAGGCCATATCCGGTTCGCGCCAGTAATCATAGAGGGGGACGATGTGAAGATGTTCCAAGCGGGCGATGAGTTGCGCTTCAACTTCAAATCTGCGAATGAAGTTGGGATTATTGGCGTGTTCGGGTAGGATGATTTTGATGGCGACCTCACGTTCGAGCGAGGGCTGATAGGCGCGGTAGACTACGCCAAAGCCGCCATAGCCAATGCGTTCACGGAGTTGGTAATCTTTGAGTGTGCGACCACTCCAGTCGGCGCTAACAGGTAAGATGTCGGTCATTAGGGCAATATGGTTAATGGGCTAGTGGCGAGAATGTGGAGATGTCCGCGCAATTGGACAAGGTACTGTCGGCGTTCGTCGTCCGAGGCGTTGGGCAGCATTTCAGCACAAAGGTCTTGAGCGAGGCGCAACTCGGCAGATGTAAGCTCTTCACGCACCCGTTCAAGCGGGATCGCGCCAGAGCTTGGTGCTGTTCCAGCAGATTGTTTGCCCCAAATTTGCTGGAGATAGGCACTATAGGAGAGTCGCCAGCGTGAAATGCTGCCCAATATGATTTGAACGGAATCCTGGGCATTATTCAGTGATATTCGGATTTGCGACTTGGTGCTGTCGTATTGCATTGAAGTAATGTGAATATCGTTGGGCGATTGACGCTTTGCGTCATTATAGACATTCTGAAGGCCGGAGATTGCCATGAGGAAGGGGCTGACTGCACTGAGCATGCTGCGTGGTGTGAGTTTAAAATCCGCACCAGATGCATCAATCATTGTGAAATTACTGGAGAGAATGGCTGTTTTGGGAGGCGCTTGAAAATAGGCATAACAAGCCAATTGCCCAAAGTGCAACAAATCCCCGTTGGCAATCGGCACGGTTTCGTTGGGAGACAATTTTTGTTCGTTCACCCATGTGCCGTTGGTGCTATTCAAATCTTGTAAGGTGTAGCCTTTACCTGTGGTTGTGATGACCGCATGTTGACGTGATACGCCGAGAGTACTGCCGCTATACGGCCCCAGATCAACAGTTGGTGGCGTATCACCTATGCTGAAGCGCCCAATGGTAATGCGCGGGTGAATGTGAACCAGCAGCGGTTTGTCATGCCCAAGAATCTGAAAGACGAACATGCCAGCATTTTGCCGCATCAGGCTTTCTGCTGGAGAAGGTTGCGTTAAGTGGGGTATCTTAGCTGCTTCGACAGGTGTGGTGATATGCGAGGGCAGCAAGGCAACTAATGGTTCTCCGCAATGCGTACAGCGCGTCGCAAGGTCGTCATTGGGACGCTGGCAAGCAGGGCAGGGTTTTTGTGTTGCCATGACCATGTTCATCATTTCTCAGCGGGTGACAGTCACCTTGCTGATGTTACGCGGATTATCAAGCGAGTGACCTTTTTCCAGCGCGAGGCGCATGGCGAAGGTTTGCCCCGGAAGCACCGCCGCAATAGGCGTTAACCATTCGGGCATGGCGGCTGGCAGGCGCATGGGTTTGTGAGCAAGTTTGAGTGCCGCGTCCATATTGCTGATGACAAGAGTTTCTGCGTTGCGTTCACCGAGTTTTGCCAAAAAATCGAGCATGACGGGTTCGGTTTTGCCCTGTGGGGCGACCACAAAGACGGGAAAACCGGGATCAACGAGTGCAAATGGACCGTGCCTAAAATCTGCTTCGCTATAACCCTCCCCGATAATGTAGCACAACTCTTTGATTTTTAGACTGATTTCAAAGGCTGTACAATAGTTATAACCGCGACCGATGGTCACGAAGCGTTCCATATAGCGGTATCGTTGCGCCCAACCTGCGATTTCCTGCGCGGCAGCGAGTGTTTGTGACATCCATGTTGGTAGGTGGGAGAGGTCATCGGATAGCACAGACCGGTTCGTGAGTGCTGAAAGGAGCATTGCAACGGCAGTGAGTTGTGCTGTGTACGTTTTGGTGGCCGCTACACTGAGTTCGGGACCGGTTTGCAGGTTGATATGAAATTCACTTGCTTGCGCTAGCGGAGAATCCGGTTCATTGGTGAAGGAAGCTGTGAGTGCGCCCTGAGCGCGAGCATCTTTAAGCACCTGTACGACATCTTCGGATTTGCCGGATTGCGAGATACCGAGAACGAACGCCCGTTTGAGGTTGGGGCTGGTCTGATAAAGCGTATGGACGGAAGGGGTGGCAAGCGCAACGGGTAGATTGGCGTGAATGTTGAAGATGTACTGAGCATAGCGGGCAGCGTTGTCAGATGTGCCGCGTGCCGCGATATAGATGAAAATCGGATCAAAATCGCTGATGCGCTGTGCTAATTTAGCGATTGTTGATGATTCACGGCTGAGCAATTGCTCGACAATTCCGGGCTGTTCAGCGATTTCGTTCTCTAAATGCGACATTATGTTGATAACTCCTTTTGATAAACAACGCGCCCTTCGACCAGCGTGTAGTGAACGGTTCCGCTGCTGTCGAGCAGCACGATGTCTGCATCTTTTCCGATTTCAAGGCTGCCTTTGCGATCCGAAACGTGGATGGCACGGGCAGCGTTCCAACTGGAGACTTGCCACAACTCCTCGAATGGACGGCGAACCGCCTGCGCGAAGTTTTGTAGTGCGCGATCCATTGTTAGAATGCTACCTGCTAGTGTGCCATCCGCAAGGGTGGCTGAGGTGTGACTGATGGTGACAATGCGACCATCCTGTTCATAGCTTGTTCCGGCGGGTAAACCAGCGCCGCGCACTGCATCACTGATTAGGATGGTGCGGTCAAGGCCTTTGAGAGCGAATAGTATCCGCATAGCAGCAGGATGGACATGCACATTATCTGCGATGAGTTCACAGTTCAACTCTGGGAAGTCGAGAGCTGCGCCAACAGTGCCGGGCTCGCGGTGGTTAAGGGCGGTCATGGCGTTGAAGGTGTGGGTGGTTTGGGTGAGACCGAGCGAGATGGCATGCTGCATGTGAGCATAAGTGGCTGCGGTGTGAGCCGCAGAAACGGTAATCCCTCTCCGCTGGCATTCGCTGATGAGCCAGTGATTTTCCGGAAATTCAGGTGCGAGGGCGAGCAGGCGGATTACGCCTACATCCAGCAGGGCGAGGGCTTCCTTGGTTGAGGCCGTCCGTATCTGGCGGCGATCCTGTGCGCCGCAACGATCTGGATTGAGGAATGGCCCTTCGAGATGCGCCCCTAAAATGGTTGCTCCTTTTAGCGGGGTGTTTTGTAGGGTGGCAATCGCTTGTAGGGCGATCTGGATGTTCTCGCGGGGGGCAGTCCATGTGGTTGCTAAGAAACTTGTTACACCGTGCCGCGCATAGAAATCGGACATGGTGCGGAGCGCATCTACTGTGCCATCCATACATTCACGTCCACCTGCGCCGTGTACATGCAGGTCAATGAATCCGGGCATTGCGCTGAGATGACGGGCATCTATGACGGCGGTGCTGGAGGGTGCAGCAGCAAGGTCTGTGCCAAGCGAGGCGATTTTGCCATCGGTGATGAGTAGCCAACCGCCGATAATCGTGCGTGTCGGAGTGATTAGTTTAACGTTATGAAGCAAGAGTGAATTTGTCACAGTGCGCCTATTCACTGCATGAGATACTCCCCTTGTTTTACTCGAATACGGCGTGGAGAGCAACTCTGTTTAAGTGGGGTAGGGTGGGCTTCGCGGGTGATCGCGTTACCCTGTTCTGGAAGTGACGCGACTTGTGTGCTATGATCGCGCATCTTGCTTAGTTGTACAAACCGGAGCATTCCAACTTGCGACAGATTATTGGTGTGATGTGGGATCGTATGAAAATCATCGCCGCAATTGTGGGCGATGTGGAAGCGAAAGTCATCGCTACATTGTTCTACTTCACTATTCTTGTCCCATTTGGGTTATTGTCACGTCTCACATCGGATCCACTTACTCGCAAGGCTGATGCGACCCAAGCATGGCTGCCGCGCCCTCCGATCCAGAATGATCTGGATTCTGCGAAACGACAAGGCTAACCGATATGTATATCCTCGGTATTTCCTGTTTTTATCACGATTCGGCGGTGGCGTTGCTGCAAGATGGCAAGCTGGTAGCCGCTGCGATGGAAGAACGGTTCAGTCGCAAGAAGCATGATAATAGCTTCCCGAACAAGGCGATTGAATATTGCTTGAAACAAGCTGGCATTAAGGGCGAAGACCTCGAATATGTGGTCTTTTACGAGAAACCGCTGGTGAAGTTTGAGCGT